>JBPCMH010000453.1:0-7709 GCA_051002495.1 Acidimicrobiales bacterium | reverse complement strand
GCCATACCCTGGTCGAGGAGGATGTCGCGGGCAGGACGCGAGATCGGCCTGGTCGCACTGCACGGCGAGGAACGGGACGCGGCATCATCCTTCCGTACGACTTCCCGAACATCCGTACGACCCCTCGCTTGACGCCCGCCTGACCGCGCCGTAGACCGGGAGGGTGCACGGACATCCTCCCCTCCTCCCCCCGCGTCGGGCCGGGACCCCACCCCGGCCGACGCGCCTGATCCGGTGAGCCTTTTCGAGCTGGTCGTCTTCGCCGTCGTCTGCTACGGCTTCGGCCTGGTCAGTGGTGCGGTCCTCATCCCCTGGCTCGTGGACCGGGGACTGTTCCCCATCCATCGGCATGAACGATGAACAGCGTCCATCGACGGAGTACCGCTGGGCGAGACAAGTCTCGGCGGTCCTGCTCATCGGTCTGGTCATCGTCATCGTCGTCCTGGATGTCATCGTCGAGGGCTACGACGTGAGTCCGCCGGTGCTGGTGCCACTGCTCCTGACTGCCGCGGGTCTCCTCTCGGTCGACCTGCCCAAGGTGCACCGCTGATGGCGACGTTCGAGCGATCGAGTGCTCTCGGCCTGGAACCCCAGCTGGATGGCTCGGCGTCCGAAGCGTTCGACTGTGGGGTGGCCGCCTGCGTCATGGCCCTCGACGACGCCAGCTATGGCCTTATCCGCCCCTCGACCGAGGCCGTCCGCAAGCGGATGGGCAACGACCGCGACGCCACGAACCCCGACCAGTGGAAGGCCGCCATCGACTCCTATGCCGACCGCTTCACCGCACTCGGTCTCCAGCCACCCAGGACGAGCGTCGTCCGCGGCAAGGGTCACGACGAGCTCTGGCGCCTCCTCCACGACAAGCGTCGCCGGGTCATCGTGGCCATCCACATCGTTCTGGGCGAGCCGCTCCTTCCGCGGCAACGATGCCGTCTACCTGCGGGCCGCCACCGTCGCGGACCAGGCGCGACGCGTCCCGACGTACGACCCGCTCGCCGACGGACGCTTCAAGGGCTGCCCGAACGGTCGACGACTGTGGCCCTACTGGCTCATCCGGGCCGCGACCGGGAACGTCCGCGACGGGAAGGGCCGGCGCATCTACCCCGGCGAGGACCGCTGGATCGGTCTCATCGTGTCGAAGGCCCCGCCCATCGGCGAGCCCGACGACGGTGTCGACCCCGGTGACCCCGATGGTGGCACGCCTGACCTGCCCGACGTCACCGAACTCCTCGAGGTCATCGCCGACGCGGCAGGCGAGCTCGAGGACCACATCGAGGGACTCAAGGTCAGTCTTGACACGCTCCGCCCCTACCTGCCAGCGGCGAGCGACTCCCGGAGTGAGCCCGGCGACGGGGTATCGCCCTGAGCCCGATCGCGGACCTCCTCGCCTGGATCCAGGGCGGGCTGCAGCAGCTCGGTGAGGCGATATCGCTGCGGGTACGAGAGGAGCCTGTCCTGACGGTCGGGCTCTTCCGTGCTGCGGTCACGATGCTCGTGGGCTTCGGTCTCGGCTGGAGTGGCGAGCAGGTCGCCTTGATGGTCGCCTTCATCGAGGCCGTCACCGCCTGGGTCGCCCGTCGACAGGTCACACCGACGACGAGTCCACAACTGCCGGACGGTCAGCCGGTGCGGCTGCCCGACGGGACCGAGGCCATGGTCGTCAAGGCATGACGAGCGTGGATGGCCAGGTCACGGGTCTGCGCCTGTCGGGGCTGCGACATCCACACCGGCGCCTGCGGCTGGCCCACCACGAACGAGCGTCGCTGCGCCCGCTGCGGGCGACCGGGTTTCGCGAACCGCTTCCGACGCACACCCGACCACCCCGTACACCGGACGTCGGCCTGGCGACGGCTGGCAAAACGGACGGTCGAGGACTGGGTGGCTGTCCACGGCTGGAGCTGTCCCGGCTGGCACCGCCCAGAGCACCCAGTCAAGCCTGGCGAGCTCGCGGCCGACCATCCGGTGCCGCTCGTCCTCGGTGGCGAGCCGCTACCAGCCCAACCGGGCGTGCTCTGCTCGAGCTGCAATGCGCGCAAGGGTCTGAGCCAGCGGCGGCGTTGAGCGGGGTGTCAGGCGGGCGGGCGGTACACGACGCCGTCCCGCTTCGCAGGCGACTCCTCGCCGGTGTTGCCCGAGAACTCGAGCAGCTCCGTGCCGGTCCACACGCGTAGTGCACGGCTCCGCTCTGCGCGGGGCGGTGCCGGCAGCGTGTAGCAGGTCTCGGTGGCCGGGTCGTAAGCGAGCCCGTCGGGGACCGCCAGGATGAGCGCTCCGGTCCACGCGGCTGCGGTCGTGTCGAGACCGCAGGCGTTCCTCTCGACCGTCCACGCATCCGCCGCCGGGTCGTACCGGCCATCGCGCGCGTTCCCGTCCCCCGGGTCGTTCGGTGCCAGTGGGTAGGAGCGGAAGACGAAGGACTCCCCTGTCCAGACCGGGATTCCTGCAAGCGCGGAGATGGGCCCGGTCGAGAGCGCGGTCCAGGTGCCCGACGAAAGGTCGAGCCGCGCTATGGAGAACGTCCCATCCGTGCCGGGCGGTGCGCTGAGGGCGTAGACCCCCTCGTCGATCGCGATGAGCACGAGGGTGTGGCCGACCGGCATCGCATCTGCCGGCTCCGCCGGCACGGCCGGCAGTTCCGTCCAGGTGTCGGTCAGAGGGTCGTAGGCGGCGACAGAGAGATCGCTGCCCGAGGCCGCGACGATGACGCCGTCGGCCACCGTCGAGGCGCTCACGTTGGCCAGCGGTGCGGGCGCGGTCACCCGCCAGCTGTCGGTCGAGGGGTCGTAGGCGATGAAGCCGCGCTCGGTGCCGTTGCGGGCCTCGATGAAGACGAGTTCATTGCCGGTCCAGTGCGCGGGCGTATACGGCCACACCTTCCGCGGCGGCCGGGCGACCTCGCGCCAGGCGTCGCCGAGCGGGTCGTAGGCGGCGGCGCGACGCTTGCCCTCGGGGTCGACCACGACGAGCTCGCTGCCGGTCCAGCCCCCGGGCACGCCGATGTCGCCGAACGGGCCCTGGGCCATGCGCCGCCAGATGCCGCCAAGGTCGGCGGAGCCGCTTGTAACCGCGGGGGAGGCTGGCGGGGAAGCCGCGTTCTCGGCGCCGGTCACGGACATCGAGCCAGCGAGGATGGTGAGCGCGAGCATCGCGAGAACACTCGCGGCGGCCATCGGCCGCGGTACGAGTAGCGAATGGGGTCGCATCATGACTCCTTCTCGAATCGGCTTGTCGGATGGCGAGGTCACCCCAGTCGCAGGAGCGGTGGGCCTACGACCGAGGTGTACCGGGGCTTAGTCGTTCGCCGTACCCGTGTAGATCGAGAGGTCCCAGTTGTTCATGGCCCACTTCACCTTCGCGAACAGAGCGTCATAGTTGCCCACGCGCTCGTGGTCGACGACGCCCATGGGGAACAGGATGTTCGACCCGTTGCCGCCCTCAGTGAATGCGTAGACCGGCGAGCCGCTGTCGCCCTTCAGGAGGTCGGGGATCGAGTTCGACCAGTTGAGCGCTGCCCCCTGTACGGTGATTTTCTTTGTCTCGCTGAACCATGCGTAGTCTTGGACGACGGTGCCACATCGGACCTCGCCCGACTTGCCGAGCGAGGTGCAGGCGTAGTCGCCGGTGTGGGGCCAGACTGCCTCGGACATGACTTGGCCGCCACTGCCACTGGCGCCGTACACACGGCTGGACTTCTGATCGGCCCAGTCCTGGAACTTCACCAGCATGATGTCGCGGTTGTTGGAGACGTAGCCGTTCTTCTTCTCGTTCCCGATGAGGCCGAAGGCGGAGTCTTGGTGCCAGTCGTCGGGCTTGGCTGCACCCGTTACGGGGTCGTAGGCACAGTGGCCGGCCGTGAAGAACGTATGGTCCCAGGCGTTGTTCTGGGTCGAGTCGTTCACGTGAAAAGCCATGGTGCAGAAGTGCGACGTGTTGTTGGCGTAGGCGTTGTAGACGCGGGTGCCGGCACGCAACGGGTCGTAGCACTTGGCTCGGCTCGGGCAGGCGAGGTCGCGACCGCGTGTCCCCTGCCTGACAGCGATGTCGACGCCGAACTCCTTCTCGAGCCCTGCGATCTGGTCCTTCGCGCGTGCCACGTCGTCCGCAGCGACCTCAAGGATGAGCCGGTTGTTCGGGACGTCGATGGTGACCCCTGTGGGCAGCATGCCCGGATGCTCCTTTGCCCAGGCCTCCCAAGCACGGTCGAACGCAGACTGGAGCTTGGCGAAGCCGTACTTCGCGGGCATGAAGCGCACCCCACGCGACTGGTCGGGCATGCGCTCTCGGACCGCCGCCTTGGCGGCGTCGGTTGCGTCGGTGAGCATGATGACGAGCTTGCCGTCGTCCTTCTGGTCGAACCAGGCGCCGGCGAACGTGTCGAGCGCCTCGGCGTAGGGGATGGCCTTCTCCTTCGCGCGATTGCTGAACGTCGCACGCGCGGTGATGTCGTCGAGTTCGGCTGTGGTGAGAGGAATGCCCCACTCTGCCGAGCGCGGATCGGCCTCGCCGTCGAGGAGCGAGCGCACCTTCGTCGGAGAGCCGACGAAGCCAAGCTCCGCGCGCTCGGCGATCGCTGTGTCGATCTCGGCTTCGGTCGCGGCGCTTGCGGCCGCGATGGACGAGCCCGCCAGCAGCGCGGATAGAACGAGTGCCACAGCCACAGGACGCAGCAGACTCCACCTTGATGCACCGGACATGTTCCCTCCTTGTCCTAGCAGAATCGTCGTTCCAATCACGCGCGCGAACGGCGCGATGCTACTCCTAGTCAAGGGGGTGCACCGGTGAAAAATCCTTATCCAGCCTTGCCGCTGGATCACGCCACCTCTTCACCGAGACAGGACGCGGTCGTGCGGCTCACCTCCAGCGTTGACCTTGGCGCCGACCCGGGGTATCCACAGGGCGTCGACCTGGGCGTCCGGGGACGTTCCTCTCGGCCGCGAGCGAGCCGAACTACGGCATGGTGTGCCCCGACGACGTCGTGGCCTGGGACGTCGACAGCGACGACGAGCGCGAGCGCCTGGCGCGCCTGGAGATCCTCCACGGCCCGCTGCCGGCGACGCTACGCACGGAAACGGCCAAGGGGCAGCACGTCTTCTGGCGCTGGTCCGACGGACACCCCCGACCGCTCCGGCAGATGTTCGGACTGGTGACCCGCTGGGGCTTGGGCAGCCACGCCGGCTACGTCGTCGGACCGCGCTCGGCCCATCCGTCCGGAGCCGAGTACAAGCCGGCCGCCGGCTCGTTCGAGATCGCCACACTGCCCGAGGCCTGGGCCCAGGCCGCGCCTGGTGGCGACGAGGGCACCACCCACATCGGCGGACGCCTCGACCCCGCGGAGGTCCAGCTCGGCGGTCGCCACGAGTTCCTGCGCGACACCGCACGACTGTACGCCGGGACCGTACGCGACCCCGAGGCGCTCTTCGCGGCGGTCTGGGCGGCCAACGAGAAGCTCGCCCAGCCCAAGACCGAGGACGAGGTCCGACGGGCCATCGGGGATGTCCTCGAGCGGTTCGGACCGGACCCCGTCGAGGAGGACCCCGAGACGGGCGAGACGACCGTCGTGGCCCCGAGCGCGGCTCCCGGGATGCTCACGTACGAGGACAAGGGCGTGATCCCGGCGCCGCCGCCGGACGTGGCCTTCGATGGCCCGCTGGGCGAATGCGCGCGATACCTGGCGGCGGGCACCGATGCCTCGCCGGTCGCGCTCCTCGGCTCGCTCATCGGCTTCTGCGGGCCGCTCCTGCCGGTGTGGGGCTACTGGCACGCCCGCCACACGTCGAGCCCGTATGTCGCGCTCGTGGGCAAGCAGGCCGACGGCCGCAAGGGCACGGCCATGCACCGCATCAAGGAGGCCCTCTCGCGGGCCCTCGGGACGGAGGCCGTGAACGGCCTGACGCTCGACAGCCTGGCCTCGGGTGAGGCGCTGGTGAAGGCCATGCTGGACCGGGACCGCCACTCGCGAGGCGTGCCCACCGGGGTCCTCTTCGAGGAGGAGTACGCGGCCTTCCTGGCAGCGGCCTCCCGCGATGGCTCGACCCTCGATGCCCGGATGCGCGCCGCGTTCGACGGCAAGCAGATGTCCCACCGCAAGGTCGGCGAGGTGCTCGTGGTGCGGGAGCCCTATTGGCTCTCGGGCCTCATCGCCATCACGCCGCGGGAGCTGCAGGAGCGGGCCCGCAAGGACAGCTCCTGGAACGGCACCGACAACCGCTGGCTGTGGCTGGCCGTGCAGCGGCGGGACGAGCGGGTGATGAGCACCGAGCCGGACCTGCCGTCGGACCTCGCGGACGTGCTCCGCGCTGCCCACGACGCGTACGCCCGCGATCCGGCCCAGCTCGGGATGACCGACGAGGCGGACGACCTCCTGTCCGCCTACGGCGACCATCTCCGGACACGGACGACGGGCAGTGCCGCGCCGCTCACCCGCCGCTACCCGACCATCGCCTTCCGCATCGCACTCGTCCATGCCGCAGCCGAGATGGCCGGCGACGTCGGCATCGACCACGTCCGACGGGCCATCGCCCTGTGCGAGTACGGGCGGGCCAGCCTGCCCTTCGTCTTCGCCGACACCCTGGGCAACGCCCACGCCACGCACCTCCTGCGGATGCTCCAGCAGAGCGAGTCCGGGGTGCTCACGTTGACCGACCTCGGCCGCGAGTTCATGCGCGACCCGATCAAGCGACAGGTCGTCATCGACGACCTCCAGGAGCTGGGTCTGGCCCGCGTCGTCCGGGTGCATACGAACGGACGGGCGAGGACGGAACTGCATCTGGTGCCCCAAGAGGGGGCTTTGCCGACTTTGCCGCACTGTTCGGTACTCCCCACCGATGGGCTGGGACGGCCCCACGTGCGGGAAAGGTCGAGAAAGGGGCGGGAAAGGGTCGGGAAAGGTCCCCCGAAGGTGCGGCGAAGGTCGCCGAAGATACCTGGGCCAAGCCCTGCGAGCGGTACGTCGACCACCGGAGCGAGCACCGAGCGTACGGGATGGGCTGGGTCTGTCTGGCGTGCTGGCCGGCCCCGGGATCCCCCGACGCCCTGTGTCCGGACTGCGGCGTGGGCCCGTTCCTCTCGACCGAACACTACGCCAAGCACTGGCATGAGTCCCATGCCTGACCCCTGGCAGGTCCTGTACCTGCGTGCGGATGCGCCCGAGGAGGTCGTGAGCGCGGCACACCGTGCGCTGGTCCGGCTCCTGCATCCCGACCGTGGTGGCTCGACGGCCGCGATGGCGGCGGTCAACAGCGCCCACGACGCCATCCTCGGAGACACCCGTGGCTGGCGACCACCGGAGGTCGGCGACGGCCTCCGGGCCGAGGTCGAACGCCTGCGCGCCGAGAACGCCCGACTCCGCGCGGAGGTCATGAGCCAGGCGGCGCCCTCGGCCATCGGCATGCCGATGCCCTGGGGCAAGCACGAGGGGATCCCGCTCGGCCAGGTCCCTCCCGACTACCTGCGCTGGGCCTGCCGCCAGGACTGGCTCGACGGCGACCTGCGGCTCGACATCGAAGACGTACTCGAATGGAGGAGAGGCAGATCATGACCATCACCACCGTGCCGGCACGTGCCACCAAGCCCAAGCCCGCCATCACCCGCGACCGCTGGCACCGCTACACCTACGCCGGCCAGACGTACCCGGGCGTCACGACCATCCTGCGTGTGCTCGACAAGAGCGACGCCCTCATGGCCTGGGCCAGTCGCAACACCGCCGAGGC
>JBPCMH010000452.1:0-3483 GCA_051002495.1 Acidimicrobiales bacterium | reverse complement strand
TCCCAGAACTTGTTGCCTTTCTGATCGTCGGGGCCATCTTCGGCCCCTCTGGGCGGAAGCTGATCGACTCCGCCGGGCTGACCAGGCTCGGTCCGGTGACCGAGGTGGCTTTGGCCATTCTCATGTTCATGGTGGGTGAGCGGGTTTCGGTACGGTCGCTCCGAGGCAGCCGGTGGGTCGTGCTGACCGGCTTTCTGTCGTATGTCTTGCCAGCCGGCGCGGTGGCCGTTGTCGCTTCCGCACTCGGCGCGTCACCGGTCACCGTGATACTGCTCGCCGTGCTGGCCGGTGCGGGAGCTCCGTTGACCGTGCAGTCGGTCGCCTCCTCGGTCAAAGCACGGGGCCGATATCCGAACGGGATGATCGGCGCCCACGCCGTGTCCGACGCGCTCGCCGCGGTGTGTTTTGCCATCGCCCTCCCCGTCGTGTTGCGGATCGAAGGGGTGACCGCAGACACCGGGGCGGCGTTGTTGCGGTTCGCACGGCTTGGAATCGGCGGCGCGATCCTTGGCGTGGTTCTCGGGCTCATCGTGGCCAAACTCTCGGTGCGAACCGAGACCACGGGGGAGTTGTTGCTGCTGGCGCTGGTCCACCTCCTCGGCGCAGCCACCATTGCCGCCCAGTTCGATCTGTCGTTGCCGTTGGCCGCGCTGGTTATGGGAGCGGTCGCGGCGTCTGTTGCGCCGCCCGACAGCGGTCAACGCGTCTTTGTGGCCGTTCGCTCCGTTGAGCAGCCGTTGTACCTGATCTTCTTCGCGCTGGCTGGCGCGTCGATCCATCTTGAGGACATTCCGAAGGTCGGCGCCGTGGGGGCTGGCTACATCGTTGTGCGCACGATTACCAAGGTGCTGGCCGGGTTTCTCGGTGGCCTCAGCGGCAAGTTGGTGTGGCGAAGGGCCCTCCGCCTCGGCGGCGACCTTGTTCCCCAGGCAGGGGTCGCGGTCGGCCTTGCGGTCGTGGCGGCCGAACAGCTGCCCGCTCCGGTGGATGCTGCGACGATCGTCCTTGGCAGCGTTGTGGTCTTCGAGCTCATCGGCCCTTTTCTGGTCTCGCGGAGCCTGCGTCGGCTTCCCGCCGAGGCTGCCCCGACGGAGGAAAACGATCAGCAACTCAATGAGGAGCTTCCGGCTCACGTTCTGCTCGCGTCGGCAGCCTCGCTCGACATCCCGACCTGGGTGCTCGACTGGTGCGCCCGGACCGGCGCCGCGCTCAATGTTTTGGCCCCTGGATCCGATCGCGAAACCGGCGAGGACGATCAGTTGGATCGGCTGCGGAGTCGAGCAGCCCAGGAAGGGGTACCAGTCCATTGGCACCAGCTGGCAGAGCAAGAGACCTTTGCCAGTTCAGTCGTCACGTGTGCCAGGGAGAACCGCGCTGATTTGGTGATCGTGGTCACCGCACCGATGTCGGCTCCGTCACTCTGGCTTCGGGCCGGCCCGGTTGAGCGGATCACGTCTCAGCTGTCATGTCCGGTTTTGCTGCTGCCGGGTCGAGATCCGACCCCCCAGTTGGCCCAGGCGCTCAGTCAGATGATGCTCGGCGGGAAGGATCGCTGAGCGAGCCAGCCGACCGGTTGGGCTCCGGGTTGATTGCCACCCGGGGGAGGCGCACGAGAAAGCTGCTGCCCGCCCCAGGCTCGCTTTCGACGGTCACCGAGCCCCCGTGGGCTTCGGCGTAGAACTTCACCAGTGACAGCCCGATACCGAACCCACCGACGCTGCGGGTCGAGCTGCCGTCGACCTGGTGGAACCGGTCAAAGATGCGCTCGGCGTCTTCCTGGTTGATGCCAACGCCGCGATCGTCAACGCGAATCAGCACATCGCTGCCTTCGTCGTCCAGCGTCAGGGCGATCTCGCTGTCAGGTTCGGAAAACTTGGCCGCGTTGACCAGGAGGTTCACCAGAATGCGTTCGATCTTGACGGGGTCGGCGCGTCCTCGCACCGCGTACTCGGGCACGACGATGCTGATCGGCCGGCCGGTTTGGTCAGCAGCAGTCTTGGCCCAGGTCTGCACGGCTGAGCTCCAGTCGAGATCAGCCAGCGACAGACGGAGTTGGCCGGACTCGGCCACGGATTCCTCGAGGAGGTTCTCGATGAGCGCGGTGAGCTCGGCCGTTCTCCGTTCGAGCGTGTCGAGTATGGCGCGCCTTTGATCTGGGTTGAGGGTATCCCCGGCGCGCCGGAGGGTGGATGTCACCAAACGGATAGCGGTGGCCGGGGTACGAAGCTCGTGTGAGACGTTCGACAAGAAGTCGTCCTTCTGGCGGTTCAGGCTCCGGAGTCGTGCGACGACCTCTTCCTCCTGCTGCCACGCCATCGCGCTGCCGAGCGCGAGACCGAGCTGGCTGGCGACCCGATTGAGCCGGTCTGCTTCGCGCCCCTCGACCGACCGCCGTGTCCGATGCCCAACGACGAGGACTCCCACGCCTTCCCCGTGGTATCTCAACGGGATAGCGGCGGCCGAGACCAAGCCGTCCGCGGTCATGGGATTATCGGGACCAAGCGTCGCGACGACGTCCTCGATGTGCTGGATCGACCCCAGGGCGTGGGCCTGGGGAACGAAAGTCTTGGCGTCGAGCGCCACCGGGTGGAGGCCGTACGCGTTGGCGAACTCGTCGGAGGCGCCCCGGAGAGCGGCGATCCGGAAGTGGTCGCCGTCGACGAGAAGAACCGTGGCGGAGTCCCAAGCGGAGACGGCGAGGGCGGCGTCGACGCCAATATCAACGATCTCGCTCGCGGCGAGATGACCGGTGGCCGCTTCAAGCACGGCTTGCAGGGCGCGGTTCGTCCGAAGCGCCTCGCGCAGGATGTCGGCAACCATCCCGACGAACATGGCCAACAGCAACATGACGGCGCACCGCGTGACGGCATCCTCAGCGGAGGTGGCCATCGTGCGGCTGAGCACGATCCAGTCAATGCCGACGGCAAGCGGCGCCATGGCATATCGCACCCGCCCACTGAAGAAGGCTCCGGTGAAGGTGACGGGCAGTACGTAGAAGAGGCGGTAGGGACTATCGGAGCGTCCGGTCAGCGCCACCGCGCCGGCAATGATGACGCAGTACATCGTGAGCACAACGAAGATCGCCGGTCGGGGCAGCGAGTCGATCAGGCCCCTAATGGTGAGGACCGACGCGGTGGCTAGGGCGGCCGAGGCAAGGATAAGAAGGCCAATTCGCCGCGACGTATCCGCGGTGAGGAGCGGTGCGCTGGCGATCACCGTGATGCCGCCCAGCCGCGCATACAGAGGGATAGTGCGACGCATGCTGGCGTCTGCCCATGGATCCTCGAAGAGAGCGCCTGGTTGAAGCTTCACGGTTTCCTATCGGCGGTAGCACGCGTGAAGGTAAGGCTCCACGCATCTGGCGCGCCGGTGCCGATGTGGCCCGACGCCATCGCAAGCGGACGATACGTGGTCACGATGGCACGTACTTTCCGGTAAGCGACCACGACGAAACTACTTGCCTGATTTCTGTGTCTTCACCCC
>JBPCMH010000451.1:0-7394 GCA_051002495.1 Acidimicrobiales bacterium | reverse complement strand
GGATCGCCAACGACCGGCGGCTACGCGCCCTCATCGACCAGATGCGTCAGGTGGCAGCCAAGGCAACCGAACTGCTCATGAAGGACGCCGCGAACAGGAACACATAGCCGAGGTTTAATCGCAAGCTAAGGGACCACGACGAAACGGGCTCAGGCGATGAAGTACTTCGCCCTTGGGTGGTGACAGATAATGGCTGAGGTGGTCTGCTCCGGGTGGTACTGGTAGCTGGTCTCCTCCGAGACCTCGACATCGATCCTCGATGCGTCGAGCAGATCAGCCACCGTCTCGTTGTCCTCAAGGTCGGGGCACGCGGGGTAGCCCCATGAGTAACGACCACCGCGGTACTTCTGTCGGAACAGCCCGGCCAGTGAAGGCCCGTCCTCGTCCGCGAACCCCCACTCCTCGCGGATCCGGTGGTGCCAGTACTCGGCCAGGGCCTCGGTCATCTCGACGCCGATGCCGTGGAGGAACAGATAGTCCTGGTACTGGTCGCGCTCTTTGAGGCGAAGCGCTTCCTCTGAGACGGCGTGACCCATGGTCGCGATGGAAAACGCGGCGTAGTCAACCTCGCCCGACTCGATCGGCCGGAAGAAGTCGGCGATGCACAGGTGCGGCGGTTCGCTCTGCCGGGGATAGGTGAGCCGTGTCTGCTCGGTCGTGCGGGACTCGTCGGCCCACACGACCAGGTCGTTGCCGTCACCGTTGACTGCGAAATAGCCGTACACCACCTGCGGGACGAGCACATCCTTGGCCTTGGCCGCAGCCAGTTGCTCACGGAGCACGGGCCGGATGCGGGCCTTGAAGTCGTTGTCGTGCTCGACGCCCTTCTCCGGACGGAATCCCCACTGCGTGCGGAAGAGCGCGGTCTCGTTGAGGTACTCCGCGATGTCGTCGATCGAGATCCCCTTGACGACGCGGGTGCCGACGAACGGGGGGGTGAAGACTTCGTTGTCGACTGCGACGTCAGGCGACCGGCGCGGGAGCGTGGCCGGATCAACGACCGGCTTGGGCGCGCGCCTGGGCAAGTCACGGCCTCCGGGGGCGACGCCGAACTCGGGGTCGCTGTCGAGCCCCGGTCCGCGCTTGAGCTCCATCAGCCGGTCCATGGTGCGGAGCCCCTCGAAGGCGTCCTTCCCGTAAAAAACCCGGCCGTCGTAGATCTCCCGGAGATCTCGCTCGACGTAGGTGCGAGTGAGCGCGGCACCGCCAAGGATCACCGGGATGTCGGCCAGTGACCGGTCGTTGAGCTCGTTGAGGTTGTCGCGCATGATGAGCGTGCTCTTCACCAGCAGCCCGCTCATCCCGATGGCGTCCGCCTTGACCTCGGCGGCCTTCTCAATCATCTCGGCGATGGCGATCTTGATGCCGAGGTTGTGGACCGTGTAGCCGTTGTTGGTCAGGATGATGTCGACCAGGTTCTTGCCGATGTCGTGCACGTCGCCCTTCACGGTTGCCAGCACGAGCGTGCCCTTGCCGCCCTGGTCGGCCTTGGCCATGTGCGGCTCGAGGTGCCGGACCGCCGACTTCATGGTCTCGGCCGATTGCAACACGAACGGCAACTGCATTTGGCCGGAACCGAACAGTTCTCCGACGACCTTCATCCCGGCCAGAAGGTCGTCGTTAATGATCTGGAGGGGCGCCTTGCCGTCGCTCATCGACTGATCGAGGTCGGTGTGCAAACCGTCCCGGTCGCCGTCGATGATGCGTTGTTTGAGGCGCTCTGCCACCGGCCAGCCGGAGCGGTCTTCCTTCTCGATGGCCGCGGTCGACACGTCCTCGAAGAGCGCGATGAGTTCCTGCAGCGGGTCGTAGCCCTCACTTCGCCGGTCGTAGATCAGATCGAGGCACACCTCGACATGACGCGGGTCGATCTTGTTGAGGGGAAGGATCCGCGCCGCGTGCACGATGGCCGCGTCGAGGCCAGCCTCTTGGCACTCGTGGAGGAACACGGAGTTGAGCACGTGTCGTGCCGGGGGGTTCAAGCCGAACGAGATGTTGGAGAGCCCGAGGATGGTGTGCACGCCGGGGAGCTCCGACTTGATGAGCCTGATGCCCTCGATGGTCGACATGCCGTCGCCGCGGCTTTCCTCCATGCCGGTGGCCAAGGTCAGCGCCAGCGGATCGAAGAACAGATCCTCAGATCGCAGCCCATAGCGGTCGACCGCGATGTCGTGAATTTGACGGGCGGCCCGAAGCTTCCACTCCGGCGTGCGGGCTTGGCCCTCCTCGTCGATGCAGGTGGCGACCACCGCAGCGCCATATTCGCGGGCCAGCGAGAGGAACCGGTCGAGACGGGTACCCGGCGCGTCACCGTCCTCGAGGTTGACGGAGTTGAGGATGGCCTTGCCACCGATCCATTGCAGGCCAGCCTCGATGACTTCGGGCTCGGTGGAGTCGAGCATGATCGGCACGGTCACCTGGGTGGCGAACGGCTGGGCCAAGTGGTCCATGTCGTCAACGCCGTCCTCGCCGACGTAATCGACGCAAAGGTCGACGACGTGGCTGCCCTCGGCCACCTGCTCTTGGCCCATGCGGATGCAGGTCTCCCAGTCAGAATCCAGCATCGCCTCGCGGAACTTCTTCGAGCCGTTGGCGTTGGTGCGCTCGCCCACCGCGAGGTACGACGGGGTCTGGTCGTACGGCACGTGGCTGTAGATGGATGCCGCGCCCGGGTCCTGCTCCCTCTCAATGACGGCTGGAGTGAGGTCGCGGCAGCGCTCAACGACCTGGCGAAGGTGCTCAGGAGTGGTGCCGCAGCAGCCGCCAACGACCGACACGCCGAACTCGGTGATGAAGCGTGCGTGGAACTCTGCGAGTTGAGGCGGGGTGAGGTCGTAGTGCATCTGTCCATTGACCACCGACGGCAGACCGGCGTTCGGGAGCGTGGACAAGGGAACGTCGGCGTGCCTAGACAGATGCCGCAGATGCTCGGTCATCTCCTGTGGGCCAGTGGCGCAGTTGAGCCCGAACACGTCGGGCCGCAAGGCGGACAGCGCCGTCCACGCCGCTCCGATCTCGGTTCCCGGCAGCATGCGCCCGGTGAGCTCCATGGTGACCTGGACCTGGATCGGGACCTCGCGACCCGCCTCGGCCATGGCTCGGCGTGCTCCGACCATGGCCGCCTTGGCCTGCAGGATGTCGAACACGGTCTCGATGATCAGCAGATCGACGCCGCCGGCGAGAAGACCTGCCGCTTGCACCTGGTAATTGTCTCGCAGTTCGGCGAATCGGATGTGGCCGAGGCTTGGAAACTTGGTGCCTGGACCCATCGATCCCGCGACCCAGACGTCGCGACCGGCCGCCACCTCGCGAGCGATGCGCGCCGAGGCCTCTGACAGCTCATGCGCTCGGTCGGCGATGCCGTATTCGGCCAACGTCAATGGCGACGAGCCAAAGCTGTTGGTCTCGATGACGTCGACGCCGACATCGAGGAACGAACGGTGCAGGTCCGCGATCACATCAGGCCGCGTCATGCACAGCATCTCCGGGCAGCCCTCGAAGTTCGCCCCGCCGAAGTCGTCGATGCCGAGGTCGCGCATCTGCAGGCTGGTGCCGGCGGCGCCGTCGAAGATCACCACCCGATCACGGACGGCCTCGAGGAAGGGGATGGGCACGCCTGCAAGGGTACCGGGCAGGCCATCGATGACCCCATCTCGTTTATTCACCCCGGCCGTGGCATGGCGCGCCAGTACCGTCGCCACCCGTGTTAACCGCTACCGGCGTGTGCCTGAGCCACGGCAGCTCGCTCATCCTCAACGACGTTGCGCTCAGCGTCGGACCTCTGACCCGCCTTGGCCTGGTTGGCCGAAACGGCGTCGGGAAGTCGTCGCTGCTGCGGATTCTGGCCGGCATCGACGCGCCTGACACGGGCGTCGTCGATCGATCGCCCGCGCTCACGGTTGGCTACCTGCCCCAGGAACCGACGGCCCGGCCCAGCGAGACCGTGCGGGGCTACGTGGCGAGGCGGACGGGCGTTGCCGAGGCCGAGGCGGAGATGGATCAGTTGGTTGCCGCGATGGCCGTCGATCAGGACCGGATCGAGGACTACACCGTTGCGCTCGACCGCTTCCTGGCCCTCGGTGGCGACGATCTCTCGGCCCGGACTTCGGCGATGGCGGCCGACCTTGGCCTACCCGAGGATCGTCTCGACCTTGAGGTCGGGGTGTTGTCAGGCGGCGAAGCGGCCAGGGCGACCCTGCTGTCGATCTTGTTGAGCCGGTTCGATGTTTTCCTGTTGGACGAACCGACGAACAACCTCGACTTCGCTGGATTGGAGCGACTGGAGGAGTTCATCTCGGGTCTGCCCGGAGCGGTCGTCATCGTTTCGCACGACCGGTCGTTTCTCGATCGAACCGTCACCCGCGTGGTCGAGTTGCACGAGGAGCAACACACCGCCACAGAGTTCTCCGGAGGTTGGACCGACTACATCGCGCAACGAGACCTCGCCCGCACCCAGCAGTACGAGGCGCATGAGACGTACAGGTCTGAGAGGGACAAGTTGTCCGGCCGGCTTCGCGAGCAGCGGAGTTGGGGCACGGTCGGTGTGGCCAAGGAGAAGAAGAACCCGCGAGACAACGACAAGGCCCAGCGAGATTTCCGCATCAACCGCACCGAGAAGCAGGCGGGCAAGGTCAAGATCACCGAGAAGCGGCTGGAGCGGCTGGAGGTGGTCGACAAGCCGTGGGAGGGATGGGAGCTTCACCTGCAGTTCGGCGCTGGTCAGCGGAGCGGCGACGTCGTGGCCCGCCTTGATGCCGCCGTCGTCCGCCGAGGCACCTTCGAGCTCGGACCCCTCGATATCGAGATCGGATGGGCCGAACGGGTAGCAATCGTCGGCCCGAACGGTTGCGGCAAGACCACCCTCCTGGGAGCGATGCTCGGCGAACTGCCGCTCGCCTCGGGCCAGCGCCATCTCGGACCCGGGGTGAAGGTCGGCAAGATGGATCAGGGCCGTGGGTCATTTGCTACCGAACAGCCCTTGCTCGCCACCTTCATGGTCGAAGCGGGCATCCCCCGAATCGACGAGGCCAGGTCGCTGCTGGCCAAGTTCGATCTCACCTCGTCGCACGTCGACCGCCGTGGTGACCAGCTGTCACCGGGGGAGCGCAGCAGGGCCACTCTCGCGGTGCTCATGGCCCAAGGCGTGAACTGTTTGATCCTTGATGAGCCGACCAATCACCTTGACCTTCCGGCGATTGAAGAGCTCGAACGCGCGCTCGACACCTACGAGGGGACGCTGTTGTTGGTCACCCACGACCGGGTGTTCCTCGAGGCTGTGCGGACCGATCGAGTACTCGACCTGACTCCTCCGACGTAGTCGCCACATCGAGGCGGGGCCGATCATCGGTAGGCTCCCCGGCCGTGAGCTTCTACACCCGTAAAGGTGACGACGGGACAACCGGGCTGTACTTCGGTGGGAGGGTCCGCAAGGACGCCCCCGCGCCCGAGGCCTATGGCGCCGTCGATGAGGCCCAAGCGGCCATCGGTGTCGCTCGGGCCGATGCCGAGCGGGGCGCTGAGCTCGACGAGCTGCTGCTTGAGGTCGAACGCCACCTCTATGTGGTGATGGCCGAGTTGGCCACCGCGCCCGACAACCACCACAAGCTGACACCGGGTCAGTCGCTCGCCACCCAGGAGATGGTCGACTTCCTGGAGCACCACACCGACGACCTCAGCACGCGCTTTGAGATGCCGACCGAGTTCGTGCTCCCCGGGCAGACTCGTGTTTCCGCGCTGCTGGAGGTGGCCCGCACCGTTGTTCGCCGAGCGGAGCGGTCCGCCCTCGCAGTGGCGACCGACCAGTCCCATGTGATCCCCTATCTGAATCGCCTCTCCAGCCTTCTTTGGGCCGCAGCCCGATGGCAAGAGGGTGAGGCGGGAACGATCCGAGCAAAGGAGCCCCGATCCTGATGACCATCACCTTCGAGCATGTAAAGGCACTTCCCGAGAAGACTGAGCTGCTGGCGGTGCCCGTGTTCGCCGACGGGAGCCAGCCCGACGGCTCCCCGGTCGAACTCGCTGGCCCGTTCCTCCGATCGCGCGGTTTCGACGGCGAGGTCGGCAAGACCTTGGCGCTGCTGGCTGAGGACGGCAGCACGATCCTCGCCGTCGGCGTCGGCAAGGCCGATCAAGTCGATGGTGAGGTCGTGCGCCGCGCCGCGGCGTGCATCATCCGGGCCTCGGGCTCGGCCAAGTCGGTCACGACCACGCTCCTCGATGCGTGCCCCGACACCCTCGATCGCAAGGTCGCCGCCCAGGCCCTTGCAGAGGGCGCGGCGCTGTCGACCTATCGGTTCAACACCTACAAGAGCAAGGGCGGCGGTCAGCCGCCATCCCCGGTCGCGACCGTGCGCGTTGCCAGCAAGGGCGGCGTGGCTATCCAGAAGGCCCTCGACCGCGGCGCCGCTATCGCCGAAGCGGTGAGCTTGGCCAGGGATCTCGTGAACACGCCGCCGCGCGATATGACGCCTCGTCACATGGCCGACGCCGCCCTCGCGCTGGCCAAGAAGGACGGGCTGACCGTCGAGATCTGGGATGAGAAGCGCATCGCCAAAGAGAAGCTTGGGGGACTGCAGGCCGTCTCTGCCGGGTCGGCGGAACCGCCGCGCCTGATCAAGATGGAGTGGGCGCCGCCCAAGGCCCGCACGACGATCTATCTCGTCGGCAAGGGCATCACGTTCGACTCAGGCGGCCTCAACCTCAAGTCGTACGAAGGCATGCTCACCATGAAGTGCGACATGGCCGGAGCGGCCGCGGTCATCGGGGCCATGTCGGCGCTGCCAGCGATCAACGCCCGGGTCCGGGTCGTCGGGCTGGCGGCGTGCTCGGAGAACCTGCCGAGCGGTACGGCCAACAAGCCGAGCGACGTACTCACCATCCGGAACGGCAAGACCGTCGAGGTGCACAACACCGACGCCGAGGGCCGCCTCGTGCTGGCCGACGCCCTGTCGTTGGCCACTGAGGCCAAGCCGGACGCCATCATCGATCTGGCTACGTTGACGGGGGCGTGCACCGTCGCACTCGGCACCGAGATCGCTGGCGCCATGGGCACCAGCACCGACCTGTTGGACCAGATCGACGCCGCAAGCGCCCGCACCGGCGAGCCCTTCTGGCAGCTGCCCCTTCCGGATCGGTACCGCAAGCACATCGACTCGCTGGTCGCCGACATCAAGAACGTCGGCGCACCCGGCGGCAAGGCGGGCACCCTCACCGCCGGGCTGTTCCTGCGGGAGTTTGTCGATGACACCCCCTGGGCCCATCTCGACATCGCCGGCCCTGCCTTCATGGACGTCGACGAGGCTCACTTCACCCGGTTTGGCACCGGCTTCGCGGTTCGGACCCTGCTCGATCTGATCGGCTCATTCCGGAAGCCGAAGCGGGGCTGAACTTGGCAC
>JBPCMH010000450.1:0-4218 GCA_051002495.1 Acidimicrobiales bacterium | reverse complement strand
GTCCAAAGCGACCAGCCGGCCTGACGAGAGCAAGATTCCTGCACCTCGGGCAACGACCCACCGACCGACAAGCTGGGCAACGCTCGCGTCGTCTTCGACATGCTTGGGGTCGACGGCTTGGCCCACGTCGTCGCGAACACGGAACTCGTGGGAGTGGAGGTCGACCTTTTCAAGCCGGCCCTTGGCTGTCATCACCGTGCCGGTCTGCAACCGCTTCGAGGTCCAGGTCTCGGCGTGCACATGTGCCGAATCGATCGCAACGTGGTCTCTCGACGGACCACGAAGCACCGCCCTCGGCGCTGCTGCTCGGAGGGCGTCAACGAACTTTCCGGCGCTCTCGGCGATCAGGTCGGTGACCCAGTCTGGCCTTTGGTCCTCAGCGATCGCCTGGACGATCTCCCAGAAGCGATCGTCGGCGATCCTCTGCTCGGGCAGGTCCACATCGAGCTTGTCGGTGGGCCCCTTGCTGAAGACGAGAAGCGTGCTGCCTGCTTCGATGCCGCGGAGCCGCAACTGGGCGAACTCCTCCATGAACTGTTTCGTGCGGCCCGGCCCTGGGGTGTTGATGACCTCGCGGCCGATGCGGGTGGTTAGCTCCTGAAGGGCGGTCGTCAGCGCGGCGAGGTCCTTCACGACGATCTCGCCGTCACGAACGGGAGCATCAACGAGATGCATCTCGATGTCTTTGGCCATGGCGACCACGTCCTTTCGCCGTTCGTGCTGCTACGCCAGTCTGGCAGCAGACACAGGGCACGTCACCGAACCCCAGGGCATCCATCGTCGCTGCTGCCTCCGACACTGCTCAACGACCGAGCCAGCTCCGCTCATTGAATAGCTTCATCAGGTTCCGCTTTGGTTTGTGTGCGGCCCGCACCTTCGCGACGGACGGCGCGAAGTCCGCTTCCCTGTCCGCCGCCTCCATCAGCCTGCCCACCTGCGCGATCAGATCGACCGCCTCGGCATAGGCCTGGTTGTTCTTCGCGTCGATGCGCCGCTCGACCTCGGCCTGCCAGATCGGGATGGCCTCCAGCGGGTGTTCACCCTCCCGGCGTCGGGCCAGCTCCAGCCACAGGTCGCGCCGGCACCCGGCGGTGCTCGCCTCGGCCCAGGCCGTCTCGACGTCTCCGTCAAACAGCAACACCTCTACCAGCGTCGAGCTGTCCGGGCCCGGTGCCGGCCAGCGCGCCGCGCGGCCGCGTGCGGGCTTGCGCTGGCCCTGACTGATCCGGGATTTCAGCAGTTCAAGGGCCTTGTCGTGACAGCCGGTCCATAGGTTGGCGCGTTGCGCGTGCTCGGCCAATTGACGGTAGGTGCGCAGCTCCGGCGCCTCAGCGTAGGCGTCCCAGGTCACCCGCACCGCGTCCTCACCGCGACCGGCGCGGTGGTACTCCTCGGCAGTGACCTAGACCAACCGGGAGTCGGATCCGCCGTGCAGCGCCAAACCATTCTCGGCCCACGCGAGCGCGTCGTCGTACCGGTTGGCCGCGCGCAAGACGGCGGCGATGCGCATGAACTGGTACGCCGAGGACTGGTCCCGCGCCAGCACTTCGACGACCGCGTCAACATCACCGGTCAGCTCGGCCAGGGGCTGCATGATTTGGGTGATCCGGAACCGCGGCGACGACCAGCTGCGCTCCTCGTCCTTCGGGCCCAACGGCGGCAGGGCATCCCACTCCGCCTGCGCCAGCCGGCGGTACTCCGCCAGGCCCGCCGAGCCGAGCACCTCGGCATACGCACCAGCGGCTCCGTAGAAGACCTCCAGATCCCCGGAGTGCCGCTCCCGGTCGAATAGCGCGCAGGCCAACGCGACCGGTTCAGGCTTCAGCGCCTCGCACGCAGCGCGGTGAAGGTCCCGCAGCCGTTCCGCGATGCCCGACATCCACCCGTCGGAGTCGTCGACATAGCCCACCGCATCCTCGGCACGGTCGATCGCATGCTCGGACAGGGCGACGACGGCTTCGGCGTGCCCGTCGTCAAGCAGGTCCTGCAACGAGTCGAGCACCGAGTCGATGTTCGTCGCGTAGTCGTACATCTCGCGGTACCCGACGTAGTCGCCCACCATGAACGCCTCGTCGATCGCGTGCCGGAACACTCCGAGCTGCGGCGGCCCGGCCGTGGCCCGCGCTGCCTCCATCCGCAGCCGGGCATCGAAGATGTCGTCCTCCGCGGCGCGCTCCACCAGCAGGTCGACCAACGTCTGGCGATCCAGACCTTCCAGGTAGCCGCGGACATCGATCACTGCCTCGGCCTGGTGCTCGGGATCCGCGACGGCGTCGGTCACGATCAGCGCAACCGCTACCGCGTGCTTGCAGAACCGGCCCTCCTGTCCCACCGGGCAGGAGCAGTCGCATGCCGGCTCGTCGTCATCGTTGAGCGACAGCTGCACCTGGTACGACGCGGAGCCCCGCACCTTCGTCTTGACGCTGGATGCAGTCACGGTCCCTTTGCCCACCCGCCCGTTCGCCGCGTACAGCCGCCACGCTCGAACGATCGACGATCCGCCATCGCCTCCACCGAACGGCGAGCGAACGCGTTGCGGAAGGCGCGGCCCGGCACGTCAGGCACCGGCCAGCTCCTCAATCACCTTGCCGTCCGGCATATCGAACGCAGCGCCGGTGAGCCGGCCTGAAAACGCCGCGGCGAGGAGGGATCGGCGGAGTGCTTCCGAACGCCTCGCCTGAGCCTTGATCGAGGACTGCAGCCGACCGATCTCGTCGACCAGTTCCCGGCAGGCGGCGACCGCGATGGCTTGCTGAGTCGGCGTGGGTACGTCGACCTCCACCGCCGCAAGACGGGTGCGGCCGAGGTGGTTGATGCCGACGCCGCGCGATTCGGGCATGAACCGCCCGGCGCGTGCTTCAGCCAGGAGGTACTTCTGGACGAACTCCGGGTCAGCTGAGTGGCAGCGCACTCGGAGAAGCGTGTTCTGGAAGCAGACTTCGGACGGCGCGCCACGGTAGACCGCTGACTTCCCGACCTCGGCAGGGCTACCCGACGCCTCGGTCAGGATGATGTCGCCCGGCTCCAGGCGGTAGGTCTGCTCCTCGGCTTCGGTAAACTGCATCTCTTTGACGTCGTCGAGACGAAGTTCGTCCCAGCCGACGTTGGCCGCGCGCAGGTAGGGTCGCATGCGATCACCGCTGTGGTTCCTCGGTGAGCGCTGACGTCCAAGGCGCACTTCGGCGATGGACTGCAACTCAACCGTCTTGGCCGCGTCCAAGCCGTGTGTGGTGTGCCAGAGCCCCGACGTGAGCATGGCTTCGCTGCGGGCAAGAGAGGTGCGAAGTCCCGCATCAGCGGCGTCGAGGCGGGAGAGGTGGTCTTCGAGGAGGTCGACGATGCGGCGCTGCTCGTCGAGCGGTGGGATCACGACGGGCAAAGTGTCGAACTTGCCGCGGGTGATATGAACCATGCCCGAACCGTGAGTGTGCCGAATCAGTTCCTCCAGCTTGTGGTCCAGGAGGTACTTGTGGAACTTGGGGTCGATGTTCGACTCGACCTTGAAGATGTGCTGATTGAGGACCGCCTCGGGTCCTTGCCAGAAGTACGCCCCCAGAGTCGCCGCCCAGGAGACAAGCAGGTCTCCCGGTCGAACCACGTAGCGATCCTCGACCTCTCCCTGGAAGTAGTTGAAGACCTCGCTCGAACCAGTCAGGTTCTGGATTCGGATGATCGGTCGGCCACTTGGGCGCCACTCGTCCTTCTTGAACGCGCGACCGTTGAGGTAACGGCCTAGATCTCCGAGCGTTGTGCGCCTCCATCCATTGGGAGTCGTCACGCCGTCAGCTCCGCGTTCAACTCGTCGATGAGGTTGGCGGCTCGGTCGCCGAGGTCGCGGAGGGCTCCGTCGGTGCCGCCGCGTTCGGTGAAGGGTGCGTCGTCGAGGTCGGCGGCGTCGATCCCGGCGGAGGAAGCGATGACCGAGACCATCCGGTCGAGCCACCACCTCTCGGCCTTGGAGAACGGGACGCCCGCCTGCTCCTGCTGGGCGAGCCAGGCGGCGTACTTCTCGCGGACGAGGTCGGCGTAGGGGACAAGTTCGTCGTCCGCGCCGACGGTATAGCGGACCAGCGACACCAGGTCGGTCAAGGTGTGCGCCGGGCTGCGCCGGACGTTCGGCGCCTCGATGGCGACGTAGGCGTTCCAGATGAGGTCGGGGGTCCAGTTGTACGGCGGCCGGGCGATGCGGTCGGCGAGCTGTTGGATGTCGTGGAAGGA
>JBPCMH010000449.1:0-4204 GCA_051002495.1 Acidimicrobiales bacterium | reverse complement strand
GACTCACGGCGAGCCCGCGCTATGCCGCTCGAGCAGGCCCTCTCCACCTTCGCGCCGCACCTATCGTCCGCACCGAACGACGCTGAGGAGTTCGCCCAAAGCCGTCCCAATCGGCGCATACGCGACGGCGGTCGGGACGGCGATGGCGGGATTCTGGGGCGGTCCCGATACCGGCGCTACGTCCGGGACCCGGCTGTCGATCGGGGAGAGCTGACACGCTGGTGACTGCGGTTGTTCTGGGATGGTCGCCGGTTATCGGTGCCGCGAAATTGGCAGGACGTGTCGGATCATCTGTGTTCCGTACTCGTCGAGGAAGCCGTCGGTCTGGACTGCGCCGACTGATCGGGCCACTCGAAGTGACGCTGTGTTGAGGGGGTCGATGATGATGTGGGCTTCCTGGGCTCCGGTGTTGTCGGCGAGGAACCGGAGGACGAGACGAACTGCTCGGCTGACGTAACCGTGGCCCCGGTGTCGGGGATGGGCCGAGTACGAGATGTTGGCCTGGCCTCGTGGGACACGATCGTTGGCGAGGTCGCAGTCGGCGTAAACGGCGTAGCGGCTGCCGAGGACGTCGCCGGCGAATCGCCATTTTGGTCCATGGCCGAAGGATTCCTGGGCTTGGCGGAGGCCGCTGAGTGCGTGGGCCCGTTGCTCGTCGACGGTCATCGCCTCCCAGTGCTCTCGCTGCCCGGGAAGCCACAGCCAGTCGATCTGCTCGTCGTCCTTGGCTTCGAGATCAGCGTCGAGGTCATCCACCGTCAGCGACCGGATGGACACGACATTGTCGGTGTAGGTGAGCGCGGCAACAGGCCGGGTGAAGAACTGCTGACCCGGAGGCTGTCCGCGACGAGACGGTGCCGGCGTGAACCCGAGTCGCTCCGCGAGGGCCAAGGAGCGTTTGTTCTCAGTGTCGATCAGGAGGCTCATCCCGCGGTGCGGCGTGCGCATGGCCAGGTGATGGCCGAGCAGCTGTACGGCCCGGGGCGCATAGCCCTGGCCGCGGTACGGCGCGAACACGTTGTAGCCGACGTTGACCTCACCGGGTTCGAGCCAGTCGTGGTCCAGGTCGAAATCGACCCAGCCGACGACGACGCCGTCGACCACCACGCATCCCGTGGGGTCGGGTTCCTCGGTTCCCATGCCCATCCAGCGGTGGAACTCCTCGTCGCGCCCAGAGATCAACACTGCGGAGTCACCTGCCGCGGGTGCGCGAACCGTCACCACGCCATCGCTCATCGCTGGCAGCGGTAGACCGCCAAACCGGCCAGTCACGATTCCCACCCCGTCATCGTGACCTCACCCGCCAGCACCCTCCAGTCACTTGGAGCCGGCGTTCGGGGCGGGCCTGTTCAGCCGCGGAGGGTCTCCCGGAGAAGCCGCTCGTTCTCGACGGTCCACGCGTGCATCGAGCGCAGCGTCACGTGGTCGCCTCGGGTCGCAAAGATCTGATGGCGCTCCGAGCCGGCAGCCGACTCTCGCTCGATGTCGTCGGCGCACGCTCGCAGCTGCACGAGCACGGTCGGCAGCAGTGCGTCCATCTGTTCGAGCTCGTACGCGGTGGCGAGATCGAGCCATCGCTCGCCGATCTCGACGGGGTCGGCGTCTTCGGCCGGCTCGACGAAGGACCAGCACAGCTTGGCGACGTCTTCGACGCGCCGACCCGGCCGAGCTTGTTCCCAGTCGATCAGCCCCACAGGGCGTCGGCCCCGGACGACGACGTTCCGAGGCTGCAGATCGTCGTGGACGACGCACTCGAACCCGTCGACCCACGCCGTCGTCAGATCGTGCAGCTGCCGCACGATCCCGGCGAGTGCGGCCAGGTCCATCTCGTCGCCGGATGCCGGGGTCTCGCCAGGGATCCAGGAGAGGACCTCGCGATCCAGCTCATCGATGCCTCGCGGGCGTGGCGCCCACGCGACCCCCCGGGCTTCTAGATGAGACAACACCTGTTGGACGAAGTCAGTGCGTTCGCCCCGACGGCGTCTGACCGTGTCGCCGATGCGCAGTGGGCGGTCCACAGCCCGAGACTCGCTGAGCTGCAGCTGATCCGCTTGCTTCTGGGCGAGCGAGCGCGTGACGCAGAACTCGTTTCCCTCGGGGTCAGCCATGACCACCCAGGTGACGTCTGCTTGGCCCACGTCGACGCGCTGGGCACCCAGGCTTTCCAGCCGCTTCACCTCGGCTTCTTGATCGTCCGGGCGGAGATCGAAGTGAACTCGGTTCTTGACCGTCTTGGTGGCGCCACCGGGCAACAGACCCAGCCTGCGCCCGGAACCGCCCGCAGCCTCGAGTATGTGGCCTCCCGAAGGCCCCGTCCCCACATGTTCGAGGTCGAGAGCCTTGCACCAGAAGTCGGTCACCAGGTCCAGGTCGACGCAGTCGATCAGCAACCATTCGATGGCCAGCGACATCCGGCCATCCTTGCAGCCACGTCGGGAGTCGGACCTGACGCACTGCCCGTAAGGTGCCCGCACAGATCGCTGCAACATAATCACGTCCCTGAACGCGGTCGAGGCGCCGAAGATCGGCGCGTCGGTGCGCCTGAGGTTGGCTGCATGTCAATGACGGTGAGACGATGGGCACGTGTTGGATGTTCGTGAGCTTCTCCTCCCGGAGCGCGAGCTGTTCGCTTCGCTTATCCGCCGACTCGACAGCGACGCGTGGGCGAGGCCGACGGAGTGCCCTGCTTGGAGCGTCCATGGCATCGCGCTCCACGTGCTCGGCGATGACCTCTCGCTACTTGCGCGCCAGCGAGATTCGGCCACGAACGGGCTGTTCCTGTATGCCGAGGAGCACCCGGGCGAGACCTTCCGCCAGCTGCTCGATGGCTTCAACGAGCAGTGGGTCCGAGCGGCTCGGTTCCTGAGCCCCCGTTTGACAGCGGATCTGTTGGAGCTCACGGGAGTGTCGACGGACGCGTTCTATCGGTCAGTTGATCCCCACGAACCGGGAGAGCCGGTGGGGTTCTTCGGTTCGAATGGTGAGCCGTCGCCGTGGTGGCAGGTCATGGCTCGGGAGTACGCAGAGCGGTGGATCCATCACGAGCAGGTCCGCCGTGCGCTGGGAGTCGACCCGGTCGACGCCGCCTTCGCCGATCCGGCGATGGCGGTCGTCGTTGAGGGCTTTGGCGCTCGAAACGCTGACCTCGGTGACTTCTCCATCGGCGAGCGATCGTGGACGTTTCGCAACGATGGCGCCGACATTCGGCTCGACCAGGCTCTGGCGCGCAAGGTCCTCTCTCGGTCCCTCACATTCGACGACACCCTCGCTGCAATGACGGGCAGGAGCGACGTCGTGGAACGCCTTGCATCACAGACATGCCAGGCGTACCTCTAGCGCCGAACGTGCACTCCGAACGTCGGTTCCACTGACCGACAGGGGTGCGCCATAACGGCGCATCGGGGGCGGCGAGCTCCATCAGCCGGGTGGGTTGATCATCACCTGTCGGTGCTGAGCGTGTCGAAGACCCTCCCGAAGCGAGTCGTCGATGTTGGCGACCAGCACCTCGATTCCGAACTCGGTGACCGCTTCGGCCAGCCAGCCGCGTCCCGCGACCGTTCGGGCCGCTTCCGGTGATGCAAGAACAAGAACGAGACGAGCCTCCGGCCAGTTCCGGCTGAGTATGGCCAGCTTGAGGATGTCTTGAGCGACCTTCTTGACCTGACCGCCCTTGAGCGCCCCTTGACGGGCGTACACCTCGACGAAGACCGTGCGGGCATCGTCGGTGCCGTCGACCTCCACACGGGAGCCGCCTCGTAGCTCGACGCGGGCCGGTGCAAGCAACGCTCCGATCTGCGCCGACGCCGCTGCCAGGATCAGGGGCTCGGCATCCTGTTGCTCGATCGATGACGACCGGTGTAGGTCACCCACCGGGCGGACAGTACTGGGCTCGTTCTCCCGAAGCCCGTTGCCGCCACGAAGTGCGGGTGGCCACACCGGTCTCCTCCCGAGCGAACTGCACGGCTGCGCCGGCGGCGGATCCATGAGGGCACGCAGTGCCTCGGCGACGGGTCCAGCGGGGGCGAGCTCCTCAGACCCAGACCGCTACTGCCAGGCCTGGGTTAGTTCGTCGCCTTGGACGAGCGACCTCGTATCAATCTGCTCACGCCCACACCAGCGGCGATGGCGGCGACGGTCGCAAGGGGTAGCGCAGGAAAGAAGCTCGAGCCCGGCAGTACACAAATTGTTGCGGTGCGCGAAGGCG
>JBPCMH010000448.1:0-4492 GCA_051002495.1 Acidimicrobiales bacterium | reverse complement strand
CCGCGCCTCGACGAGTCCTCTCACCGAACTTGCGACCGAGCGCCGGGGACTACCTGTCCTGCCCACCAATGTCAGATAGGCCCGCGAATCGGAGCGGCTCCCCTCAATCGCCACGGTCGGGATGCTCAGGCCACCCGGTGTCCCTTTGATCGGCGCGCAAGGTGACGCTGCGTCCGACCAGCCCTGACTGTCAGGAAGATGGAGAGCGCCCGGCGCCCTTTAGCGTCTCCGCATGTCGCGCGGCTCGGGCGCCGTCGACGGGCTCCCCGTCCGTTAGCCAGTCACGGACCGCCTCGAACCGCGCGAGGTTCCGCGCGACCGCCGCTGCCGCCGGGCTCTTGCTGTCGCTGAACTTTCGGTGGTCATTGCTGAGGTCAGCCAACGCCTGGCCGAGGGCATCGAGTTCGTCGAGCCCCGCTCGAGCCAACGCAGCTCCGGACGCATCGTCTGCAGTGCGCAGCAAGCTGATCACCGCGGCGCGGCGGGTGAGGTCGTGCGTCATGGCCACCTCGTCACCCATGGCAGCTGCCCGTGCGGACTCCGACACCTTGCCACCGAGGACGCCGATGCCTGCGGCGACGCCGGCGATCGCCGAGACGCCGCCGGCCATTCCTCCCAGCCCGAGGCCAGCTAGACCTGACGTCATTGCGGCGGCCCCAGTGGCGCCAGTGGCCGCAAATGCGCCAACGGCGATCGGCGCGGCGATCGTTAGCGATGCAACGACTCCTGCCCCTACCAACAGCAACTTCCACGGCGGCGTTCGTCGCTCGTTGTTCGCGACCTTCAACGACGCCTCGACGAGATTGAACGTGTCGTCGGCGTCGTTGGCTTCGAGTCCAAGCCAGGTGGCGAGATCTCGGAGGCCCTGGCGGCGGTCTTCGCGGTCAATCCCGGGTTCGAAGGGAGCGAAGGGGTCGCTGAGCGCTGCTGCGAGCAGGACGATCTGCCGCTCGAGCCGCGGACGTCCAGTTGCTACCCAGTGGCTGATCTCGAACCCGACTTCGGCGACGGTGAGGCGTCGCCCGACTGAGTCGTCGAGCGCTGGCAAGAGCACCTCATTGACGAGCTTTCGGCAGCGTCGCTGATCTTGGGCGTCCCGAGCGGCTTCGCCGATTAGCCGCGCGTAGTGCACCGTGAGCAGGGCAGCGAGGTTGGACTTTGGGATGTGCGGGTCCGCGCCGACGTGCCGAGCGGGCGCGCGATCAACTTTGAGTGTGAGCTCCAGTGCTCGACCGACGATGCGGTCCTGAAGGTAGGTGCGTGCGTCGTGCACCTCGATGCCGTTGAGACCCCTTGCGCCGATGCGATGGTCGACTACGCCTTGGAAGTCTCCGCGTAGACCGGCACCTCGACAGACGGGATCCCAGCGGTTGACGAGGTTGAGCCACGCGTGGACGCGATCGGCCGGGAAGTCTGCCTGCGCTGTTCCTGCAAGCAACGTCTCGGCCTGGAGCTCGTCGAGCGCCGCGGGCGATCCCAGTGTGATCAGCAACGGGATCGTCGTTGCCGCTGGGAGGTACGGGAGCAAGCTGAGCGCCGCTACCGATCCCAGGCTGTGCGCGATCAGGACCACATCTCCCTGCGGCATCGCGTCCAGAAGGCGATGAACGATCGCTCGCCTAAGCATGCCGTTCGTCGCAAATCGATGGACGTCACCCAAGACGCGGACGGCGAGGCTCTGAAGGAGTGCGTCTCCGTCTCCCTCGGTTGCGAAAGGGACCTTCCTCCCGACGGCTTCGCTGAGGAGCTTGTCCGCGATGTCGAACAGCCCCATCGTCGGAGGCTTGATGACGAGCTGTTCCAGGAAAGACTTCGTCGCCGCGAATCCCTCGAACGCCGACAGCGAGACAGACGGCAAGTCCGGTAATGGTCGGTGTTCCACCGGCGTTTTGCCGTTGAGGAGGTCGTCATACCGGAGCTCGCCCCAACCTGGTCCGTCCGGCACGGGCGGCGCGATGCCAGCGCTGACGAGCGCGTCGGCGACCGGCTTGCGCCACCAGGTCATGTCCTCAGAGTGCTCGCCACGGCCGTGAATGAAGACGAAGGTCGTCATTGTTGCTCCCTGCCGATCGCTCCCCATCACACGATCAGAGCGCCCGCATCATAACCGATCGTGCCCCTCGGCGCCTCGCGCAGACCCGCTAACCCCGCTTGCGTCCGCGTCCGGGTTTCGCATCGCCCGACGACCCGCACGAGGGACATGGAGAGGGCCCCTCGCGGCGGCCTTCCCGGCGAGGTGTCTCAGCGCGGACTACCGGAACTCAAACGGCGTCATGCGTCGACGTACTCGTGAAGGTGACAATGGAGTCGCACGAGGATCGGCTACCGCAGACGAAGTGCCCGGTTGAACTCGTGTGGGGTGCGGCCGACACCGCCGCCCTCCACACGTGGCGCGTCGAGCGGCGCAGCTTCTCTCTGGCCCTTCGGGCGAATGGTGGTCGAGCGCCCCGATCGCGAAGTCGCCCTCGGATTGCCTTGGAAACGGGATCTGGTTCGTGACGGGTGGGATCTGGTTGCTCTGGCCCACCTCATCGCCGGTTTGTTGCTGTGCGCGACCGTCATCGGCATCCCTTTGGGGGTGGCGTCCTTCAAGCTCGCCGGCCTCGCGCTCGCCCCCTTCGGCAAACAGATCGTGCCTTGCGACAGGCTGGGGACCGGGACTCCTGCGTACAGCCCGCCACCGACGCTCGGCGGGTCGTAGCGCCGCTATCTGCCCGCTTCAGTGATCCTGGTTCACAGAGTCGGCCCACCGGCCTCTCAGCCTGCGTCCGTTCCAGGGAGTTCCGCTTGAACCTGCTCGAGGCCGTGACGGATCGCGGCGAGCCGGTCAACCGCAGTGGTGAGGTCCGCCGGGGCGGTCGTGGACCCCGGTGGGCACAAGGCGAGTTCTTCCGCACGGGCTGCCGCTTCGCCGAGCTGAGCGCAGATCCGGTGCAGCTGCCCTTCGAGTTTGTCGACTGTGGTCGCCATCCGTTCCACTGTGGCGAGCTGTTCGCGAAGCGACCGGCGCGCCGCCGCCCAGTCGTCGTCGTCGTCTCTGCCCCGACGATCGAGTTCCGAGAGGCGCGCTTCGATGCGTTCGGCATCCATGCTCCGCCGAGCACGCTCGATCTCCGCTGCTCGGTTGGCGGCTCGGTGAGCGGCGAGGTGGGCTGCGGTCGCTTCCGACTCAGCGTGGGCGATCGCAGCCACAGCAGGCCCGCTGGCTCGGGCTCGGGCGGTCCGAATCCGTTGCGCGGCGTCTCCTGCCTCCCGGTGCAGCGATGCCCACGGCTCGCCGAGCGACGGTCCCGCTGTCGTCGGCGGTCGGGTCTGGCTGCCGAGCCGGTCTGCGAGAGCAGCGCCGCCGACTGCGACCCACTCCAGGTAGCCCCGGGAGGCGTCGGGTGGAAGGTTCCCGACGCCAGCGGCCGACGGCGAGGTCTTCGTGCGGTAGAGCCAGTACCACCGGCGGCTGAACACTACGAACGCCGGTAAGCCGATGAGCAGCACCGCTCCCAGGGTGAGCACGGTGGCCCATGTGACCCGGCGCCAGATGGGCTGGCCGCTCGCGGTCTGCCATGCGGTCAGTGCCGCGATCGGGTAGAAGGGCGGGAAGAAGAGCATGCCGGCGCTGTGCCACCACCACGCACGACGCACCGAGGCCCATTGGGCGTCGGTGTAGGGCCGTTCGACGAAGACGGCCCCGCCGTCGATCGACGTCGCTGGTGAGGGGGCAGGCCCGGGGAACGGACCCGGCATACCGGGCGGAGGGCTGGCCCAGCTCATCGGACTCGAACCTCGGTGACCGGCTGCTGAAGGGCCGGGTCGACCAACGCAGTCCGGATGCTGCCGGGGTGGACGGCCCCTCCGCCTGGGCGGCGGACACCTGCTCCACTCACCTCGTCCCCTCCTCCGTGGTCATCGCCTTAAGGCCTTAAGCTTGCAGAACAACCGAAACTCCTTCGGAAACGGCACGGGCCGAGGCGTGAGATCCGTTAGACACCAGGCTCGTCGACGTCATCAACATGCTTGAGTCGGTCGAGGATGCCGCTGTCCTCTTGGCCGACCGCTGCGTCCCCGGCGGCCTCCACGACCTCGACGTCAACACTCTCGACAGTCGCTGAGTCGTACTTGTCCATCAACCACCGCTCTGGATAGGCGTAGTCGGCAGAGACGATGGTCCGCCTGACCGTGTGGTAGTTCACCGTGGCTCCGACCCCGGCACCCAGGACCGGTACGCCCTTGGCGACGCTTCGCTTCGCGGTACTGATCATCAGCGCTCCATAGATGCGGAGCATCATATTGTAGAGGGCGCCTGCACTGAGTTCCTGGACGGTGCGCTTCGCGGCAAGGTCCAGCGCCAGTTGCCGGACCTGGCGGAGCGCCTGCGCCTTGGCGGCATCTGCTGCAAGTGTGCCTGCGAGGAGGCCGAGCATCATCGCTCGCTCAGCGGGTTGCCTGGGGTCGTAGCCATAGTGAGCGCCTACGTAGGCGGCGCCCTGGATGGAGC
>JBPCMH010000447.1:0-15607 GCA_051002495.1 Acidimicrobiales bacterium | reverse complement strand
GACGCCCGGCGGCTCCGCACGCTCGTCGCCGATCTCAAACAACTCTCACTGCGAGCCGCTCATCGAACAGAAGGTTGGGAACTCCACGACTGACGCGATATCCCTCGCCCGACGTGCGGAAAGGGAGGAGGAAGGGGCTTTGCAGGGTCTTTGTACGAAGCGGGCCGGGGAGCCAGCCGCTCCAAGTGGACCAGTTGTCCCCGGTCGGAGAGATGCCGGAGCAGATCCTCAAAATCCATCAGTAATGACCCTAGGACTTTCGGGGTATTACCGTTTCCCCAGAATCAACACAAAAGAGGAGTCACGATGGATCTCGGTCTCGACGTATCGGAGCAGAACGGTTTCGCGGTTCTGGCCGTCCGAGGAGAAGTCGATGTTTATACCGCTCCTCGCCTGCGCGAGAAGTTGGTCGAGCTCGTCACGCAAGGCAAGCATCAGATCGTGGTCGACCTGGAGAGCGTGGAGTTTCTTGACTCAACCGGCCTCGGTGTCCTAGTCGGCGGCCTGAAGCGGGTGCGGAGTCACGATGGCGACCTCAGCCTGGTGTGCACCCAGCCCCGCATCTTGAAGGTGTTCGAGATCACCGGCCTGACCAAGGTGTTCTCCATTCACGACTCGGTCGAGGACGCGGTCAAGGGTTAGCGTCGGCCTCGGTGGACGATCAGCACATCGAACTGGAGTTTCCGGCCCGCGCTGAATATGTCGCGTTGGCTCGGCTGGTGGTTTCGTCGTTGGCTTCGGCGCGTCGCGATATCGACGATGACCGCATCGACGACCTCAAGATCGCGGTATCCGAGGCCTGTACCAATGCCATCGAGGCGCACTCGGCGGGCGCGACCAACGACCAGGTTGTCCTCCGATGCGTAGAGCATGACGATCGGCTGGAGGTCGTCATCCGCGACTTCGGGCCTGGGTTTGAGCCGGCCGAACTTCCCGAGGATCCGCCGGTCACCGATCCGGAGCGGCTTGATGAGCGGGGGCTCGGGATCCCGCTCATCAAGACGCTGGTCGATGACGCACAGTTCGAGTCGGCCGATGAGGGGACGATCGTCACCTTGGTCATGCAGTGTGGCCGCGCCGTGTTCGTCGACGACGATGTTGACGTCACCGTCGACGGACGCTGACTGGGCGGCCTGAACTCGCCAAACCAGCGGTTACCGCCGGGGCCGACCGACGGGTACCGTGTCGCCGACATGTGACGGCTCCGCCCCGATTTGGGCCGCGCCACGCCGAGGAGCAATGACCACCAACAAGAGCCGTTCCACGCCGTTGCCCGAACCACGGGTGCGCATGCCCCGATCGATCAGGCGATTCCTCAACACGGAGGCGTCAGGTGGCGTCGTCCTCCTGATTGCAGCCACGGTCGCCATCATCTGGGCCAACTCGCCGTGGAAGGAGGGCTACCAGACCTTCTTCCACACCAAGGTCGCCCTCAGCGCGGGCCCGTTCCACATCGAGGACGACCTGGTCCACTGGATCAACGACGCGCTGATGGCCATCTTCTTCTTCGTGGTCGGCTTGGAGATCAAGCGCGAACTCGTCGTGGGCGATCTCCGGAGTTGGCGGCGGGCCTCCCTGCCTGCCATCGCCGCTCTGGGCGGCATGGTGGTGCCCGCTGTCCTCTACTACCTCGTCAACATCGGACACCTTGGCGCGCACGGTTGGGGCGTGCCCATGGCCACCGATATCGCCTTCGCGGTGGGCGTCCTGGCCCTACTCGGAAGTCGGATCCCCCATTCGCTCAAACTCTTCCTGCTGACCCTGGCCATCGTGGACGACATCGGGGCCATCGTCGTCATCGCCATCTTCTACAGCAACGAGCTCGATTGGATCGCCCTCGGGATCGCGGTCGGCCTCATCGGGGTCGTCGTGTTGATGCGCCGCATGCGGATCACTGCTGTCCCGCTGTACTTCGTGGTTGGTTCGGTCATCTGGTTGGCTGTCTTCGAGTCAGGTGTGCATGCCACCATCGCCGGTGTGGTGCTCGGCCTGCTCGCCCCCGCCCGCCCGTTGGCGGCCGCCGACGTTGTCCGAGAATGGGTCGTCGACCTCCAGGACGACCCCGACCCCCACACGACTCGTGAGATGACGGCACTGGCTCGCAACACCGTGTCGGTGGCCGAACGCCTCGAAGAGATGCTGCACCCCTATACGAGTTACCTGATCATCCCGCTCTTCGCCCTTGCCAACGCGGGCGTTGAGTTCAGCGCGAGCGCCATCTCGAGTCGTGACGCGGGCCGGGTTGCCCTTGGCGTCATCGTGGGTCTAGTGGCCGGCAAGATGATCGGCGTCACCGTGTTCGCCGTTGTCGCCGACCGGCTCGGCATCGGCGAACTGCCGGTCGACACGACTCCGCTCCACATGGTCGGGATCGGCGCGGTGGCTGGCATCGGTTTCACCGTGTCCCTCTTCATCGCCGATCTGGCTTTCAAGCGACCGGAGTTGGCAGCCGCGGCCAAGATTGGCATCTTTGGAGCGTCGATCCTGGCGTCGGCGATCGGCGTGACGATCCTGCTGATTGCCACCCGCGGCTCCCGCGCCGAGGACTGAACGACTGCTCAGGTGCTGCTCAGGCGCTGGAGGCGGAGCGCTTACGGCGACGGGCCTTAAGCAGTTCGACTGCAACCGGAGCAATCGACAGGGCCACGATGACCGCGATGACGGGCAGCAGGTACTTGTCGATGTCGGGGATGGTCTCGCCCAGGATGAACCCGAGCAGCGTGATGCCAACGGCCCAGAGGAGCCCGCCGGCCACGTTGAACGTCAAGAACTTGCGGTACTGCATCTTCCCGACGCCGGCCAGGATCGGGGCGAAGGTACGAACGATCGGGACGAACCGCGCCAGCACGATGGTCTTGGGGCCGTGCCGGTCGAAGAACTCGTCGGCTCGCTGGAGGTGCTCCTGTTTGAACAATCGAGAGTTCGGTCGTCGGAACAGCGCCGGTCCGACTCGCTGGCCGAAGGCATATCCCACTTGGTCGCCAGCCACGGCGGCCACGAAGCACCCGACCAGGATCACGGGGAGGTTGAGTTTACCCTGCGACGCCAACAATCCTGCGGTGAACAACAGAGAATCGCCGGGAAGAAAGAATCCAAACAGCAGCCCGGACTCCGCAAAGATGATGGCGAACAGGCCGATGGTCCCGAACGTCTTCAGCAGCGACGCAGGGTCCAACAGGTTGAGAGCGGCAAGCTGATGCACGGGCCGTGAAGGCTAGGCCGCCGGTCCCGTGTTTTGACATTCCGGCTCGACCATGGCAACGCTCGAAAGACTCATATGCCCAAATCCCTCGTCATCGTCGAGTCACCAGCCAAGGCCAAGACCATTGGCGGCATGCTCGGATCAGACTTCATCGTTGAGTCCTCCTACGGTCACGTGGAGGACCTGCCGCGGAACGCGGCCGAGATTCCGGCGGAGTTCAAAGGCGAGCCCTGGGCTAGAGACGGCGTTGACGCCGACAACGACTTCAAGCCGATTTACGTCGTCACCAAGCGGGACCAAGTCAAGAAGCTGAAGGCGCTCCTGAAGCAGGTCGACGAACTCTTTCTCGCCACCGACGAAGACCGGGAGGGCGAATCGATCGCATGGCATCTACTCCAGGTGCTCGCTCCGACGGTTCCGGTGCGGCGGATGGTCTTCCACGAGATCACCCCGCAGGCCATCCAAGATGCCGTCGCCAACTACCGAGAGATCGATGACCGCCTCGTCGACGCCCAGGAAACCCGCCGGATTCTGGACCGTCTCTACGGCTACCGGCTGTCCGAGGTGCTGTGGAAGAAGTCGAATGGCCGGTCCGCCGGTCGGGTGCAGAGCGTTGCCACCCGGCTGTTGGTCGAGCGGGAGCGAGAGAGGGTCGCCTTCGTCTCCGCGGGGTGGTGGGACATCGAGGGGACCTTCGCCAAGGGCGACTCGGGCTTTGGCGCCAACCTGGTCGGTGTCGACGGCAAGCGGCTGGCGACCGGGCGAGACTTTGGCGACGACGGCCGACTGAAGGACGCTGGCAACGACGCGCCGGTGGTGCTCGACCGTGATCGAGCCTTTTCGCTCGCGACTGATCTGGCCGACCGGCCGTTCACGGTCCGGTCCGTCGAGCGCAAGCCGTATCGCCGGTCGCCGTCGCCCCCGTTCATCACGTCGACCCTGCAGCAGGAAGCCGGTCGCAAGTTGGGGATGACCGCCAAGCGAGCCATGAGCGCGGCCCAGCGGCTGTACGAGAACGGTTACATCACCTACATGCGGACCGACAGTGTGACGCTGTCCGACTCCGCCCTGGCCGCGGCCCGTAAGGCCATCCTCGCCCAGTACGGGGAGCGCTATGTCGAGGCCGCGCCGCGCACTTACACCCGCAAGGTCAAGAACGCCCAGGAGGCCCATGAGGCGATCCGTCCGGCCGGGGATGCCTTCCGCTCGCCGGCCGACGTGCAGCGCGAGGTCGGGAGCGACGAGGCCAGGGTGTATGAGCTCATCTGGAAGCGAACGATGGCCTCGCAGATGCCCGATGCCGTTGGTGAGACGGTGACCGTTCGACTGGGGGCAGCGACGGCCGCCGGCACCGACGCCGAGTTCGCGACGAGCGGCACTGTCATCACCTTCCCCGGCTTCCGACAGGTTTATGTCGAAGGTGCGGACGACGCCGAAGCCGACGCGGGAGACCAGGATCGACAGCTTCCCGCGCTCGAAGATGGCGACGCAGTCTCCGTGGATGCGCTCGACCCGAAGGATCACAGCACGAACCCGCCATCCCGCTTCACCGAGGCTTCGCTAGTCAAGCGGCTCGAAGAGCTCGGGATCGGTCGGCCGTCGACGTACGCGTCGATCATCGAGACGGTCCTCGATCGCGACTACGCGATGAAGCGGGGCAACGCGCTGGTTCCGACCTACACCGCCTTCGCTGTCATTCAGCTTCTCGAGGCTCACTTCGAGCAGTACGTCGACTACGGGTTCACCGCGTCGATGGAAGAAGACCTTGACCGCATCGCCAACGGCGAAGAGGAGCGCGTCCCGTGGTTGCAGCGCTTCTACTTTGGTCACGTCGGGGCGACCGCCCCCGCGGGCGATGCCAAGGGTAACGGCAACCAAGGTCTGAAGAACCTGGTCTCGGGTGATCGACTGAACGACATCGACGCCGCGCTCATCAACGCCATCAAGATCGGCGACGCGCCCGACGGGGAGCCGGTCTCCGTGCGGGTTGGCAAGTACGGGCCGTACCTGACTCATGGCGACGAGCGAGCGTCGGTGCCTGAAGACCTCGCGCCGGACGAGGTGACCGTCGAGAAGGCCCTTGAGTTGCTGGCCGCACCCAGCGGCGATCGAGAGCTCGGAACCGACCCGGAGAGCGAGCTCGTAGTTTTCGCCAAGGCCGGTCGGTTCGGTCCGTACGTGCAGCTCGGCGAGCCAGAAGGCAAGGAGAAGCCAACCACCTCGTCGCTGTTCAAGGACATGGATCTCGACGCCGTGACCCTCGAGCAGGCATTGCAGTTGCTGTCGCTGCCGCGGACGGTGGGTAGCCACCCGGACGACGGTGAGGAGATCCAAGCGCTCAACGGCCGCTACGGGCCGTACCTGAAGAAGGCCAACGAGACCCGCAGCCTTGCGACGGAAGCCCAGATCTTTACCGTCACCCTTGACGAGGCGGTGACCATCCTGGCTCAGCCAAAGGCGCGGGGACGACAGGCCGCGCCCCCCCTGCGCGAGCTCGGCGTCGACCCGGCCAGTGGCAAGCAGATGTTGTTGAAGGATGGCCGCTTCGGGCCGTACGTGACCGATGGCGAGACCAACGCTTCGCTCCGCAGCGGTGACGAGGTGGAGACACTGACCGACGATCGAGCCGTTGAGCTTCTCGCGGAACGGCGCGCTAAGGGTCCGGCCAAGAAGAAGAAGCGTGGCGCCAAGAAGGCCGCAGCCAAGAAGAAGCCAGCGAAGAAGGCCGCGGCGAAGAAGGCCGGCGCCAAGAAGACGGGCGCGAAGAAGAAGGCCGGCGCCAAGAAGACAGCCAAGAAGACCGGCGGCCCCCCGATCGGGGATGGGTGACCGGGGGCAGTAGCCCTCCGACCTAGCCTGAGACGGGTGGACGCAGAACGGCCTCGCGCCGGTACTGACGGGGGCGAGGTGCCCAGCCGTGCGCCGACCGTGCCGGTCGGTGGCACCGACGTGCCCATCGATCCGGAAGATGCCGTCAAAGTCTTCGGGTCGCGGTCCTTCCGCCGCCTTTGGTTCGCTCAGTTGGCCTCCTCGCTCGGCGACTGGGTCGGCATCATCGCCATCATCGCCCTGGCCGCAAGGATCCAAGGCGGTTCATCGCCAGAGGCCGCTATCGGCCTGGTGCTGTCGGCCCGCATGGTCCCCGGCTTCTTCCTCGGCCCCGTCGCGGGCGTGCTCGTCGACCGGCTGGACCGGAAGCGGGTCATGGTTGTCTGCGACATCGGTCGAGGGCTGGTACTCGCCACCCTTCCCTGGGTCGACACCGTCTTCGGCCTCGTGCTGGCATCGCTCGTGCTCGAGGTGCTCACCCAGCTCTGGGCGCCGGCCAAAGAGGCATCGGTGCCGAACCTGGTTCCGACCAGTCGACTCCCCACCGCCAACTCGCTGTCACTGGCCGCGGCCTACGGCACCTTTCCCGTGGGCTCGGCGCTCTTCGCCGGCCTCGCGGGTGTCGCGGTGTGGCTTGGAGGCGAACACGGCACCGGGCTGTTCGCCGAACAAGAGAACCTGGCCATCTTCGTCGACGTCCTGACGTTTTTCATCTCGGCCCTGCTCATCTCGAGGCTGGCGCTCCCGCGCGGGGATCGACAGGTCAAACACGACGATGTGGGAGCGATTGGCTCATCGCTTCGCGACCTGCGAGAAGGCTTCCGGTTCATCACCCAGAGCCGTCTGGTGCGGGCAGTCATGCTCGCCATCGCGACCGGGCTGATCGGCGGAGGAATGCTCGTGCCACTCGGCCCCCCGTTCGCTGAACGCGTGCTGGGCGGGGGCTCTGCTGCCTTTGGTCTACTGCTGACCGCGCTCGGTTCCGGGGTCGCGGTCGGGGTCATCGGACTGTCGGTTTTCCAGAGTCGACTGCCCGCCCCACAGGTGTTCGTGTTCTCGGTCTTTGGCGCTGGCGTGTGCATCATCAGCGGCGCGGCTATGACTTCGCTGCGGGGCGCCATCGTGTTTGTCGCTCTGCTCGGCGTCTTCGCCGGGTCGGTCTACGTGGTGGGCTTCACCATCCTGCAGACCAGCGTCGCCGACGAGATGCGGGGGCGGATCTTCGCCACCCTCTTCACGGTTGTCCGGTTCTGTCTCCTGCTGGCCTTCACCGTCGCACCGTTTCTATCGACCTTCCTCGATCGGATGTCGAAGCGCTTCTTCGATCGCAGCGTCACCGTCCTTGGGGCCGACGTCGCGCTGCCAGGCACCAGACTCACGCTGTGGCTCGGGGGCTTGATCATCCTGGCCGCAGGCGCGGTCGCCCTGCTTGCCTTCCGAGGCGGCCGTACCGCCGAGACGTCGCCCGCATGACCCCTTTTTGGATCGCGTTCGAAGGTGGCGAGGGCTGCGGCAAGACCACGCAGTCGGCGATTTTCGCTGAGCGGATCGGCGCCCGCCGCACGCGCGAGCCGGGCGGCACGAGGGTGGGCGAGTCGATCCGCAGGCTGTTGCTCGACCCTGCGACCGGCGACATCGACGCCAGGGCCGAAGCGCTGCTCATGGCAGCCGATCGCGCCCAACACATCGCTGAGGTGGTGATCCCGAGCCTCGGCGCCGGTTCCCACGTCGTCAGCGACCGATCAGCCTGGTCTTCGCTGGCCTACCAAGGATTCGGCCGCGGGCTCGCCCTCGACGGAGTGCGTTCGGTGTGCGACTACGCCATGCAGGGTCGATGGCCCGACCTGGCCGTCCTCCTGGCGGTGTCGGAGGAGACGGCAGCGACGCGGGTCGACGCGACTCCTGACCGGATGGAGGCTGCTGGTCGTGTCTTCCATCGCCGGGTTGCGGACGGGTTCGCCCAACTGGCTGAGGACGCACCCGACCAATGGGTGGTGGTCGACGCCGCGGGGTCCATCACCGACGTGGCCGCGAAGGTCTGGGCCGCGGTCGCCGAGCGACTGACCCTGGAGGACTCGGTATGACCGACTCGTTCGACTCCGTCGCCGGACAGGACCGCGCCGTGGCCCAACTGCGGGCGGCAACGGCCGCGCCGGTCCACGCGTATCTGCTTTCCGGGCCGCCGGGTGTCGGGATGCGCGCCGCGGCGAGGGCGTTCTCCGCGGGGCTGGTGTGCGAGGCCCGCGGTTGTGCGGACTGCCATGAGTGCCGCCGGGCATTGGAGGAGATCCACCCAGACGTCGTGTGGGTCGACCGAGTCGGGGCGTCGATCTCCAAGGAACAGATCGACGAGGTGCTGCGGGTCGCACTGCGGGCTCCGACTGACGGCAAACGAACCGTCATCGTCCTGACCGACTTTCACCTGGTCGCCCAGCAGTATCCACGGCTGCTCAAGACCCTGGATGAGCCGCCTGTCACTACGGTGTTCGTTCTGCTCGCCGACGATGTGCCTCCCGAACTTGTGACCGTGGCGAGCCGGTGCGTGCGGATCGAGTTCGGAGAGCTCGCGGCCGACGTGATCGCGGCCGGGCTTCGTGCCGACGGTGTCCCGGATGAGTTGGCCGACGAAATCGCGGCGGCCGCGGGGGGACGCCTCGACCGAGCACGCCTACTTGTTGACGACCCCGGCTTCCGCGAGCGTCGAGCCGCCTGGCTGGACGTGCCCAACGCCCTCGACGGCACGGGCGCACCGGTGGTCGTTCTCGCCGATGAGCTGAAGTCGTCGATCGACTCGGTCCTTGAGCCTCTGGCGGCCCGTCAGGATCGGGAGCGGGTTGAGCTTGAGGCGCGCATCGAACAGACCGGAGAACGGGGCGCCGGGCGACGCGAGATGGAGGATCGGCACAAGCGCGAGCAACGTCGGGTCCGCACTGATGAGCTCCGCTTCGGCCTGGCCACGCTCGCCGCCGCGTATCGCGATCGTCTCCAGAACGCTTCGACGGCGTCCGACCGGGCCCACTGCGCTGCCGCAACTGCTGCGGTGCAAGACGCGGCGAGAGCATTGGTTCGCAACCCCAACGAGGCGCTCCTGCTCCAAGGGCTGTTCGCCCAGTTGTCGCCCGACACCTGATCGAACCCGGCCGGTGAACGGCTTACGCGGCGCTACCATAGGCGCCCGCAACGCCCGAGTACCTCAGTTGGCAGAGGGTTCGACTCGTAATCGAAACGTCGCGGGTTCGATTCCCGCCTCGGGCTCTCATGCACGCTTGTTCACCTCGGTCCGCCCGGCGGACTAGCCGTCCTGAGCGACGCGGCGGGTGTCGGCCAGGCACGCTCGGGATGCTGGTGGTGCTGTTGTTGACCTCCGCGGGGTGCAGCTTTGTCGACGGGCAGGATTCGACCGCGAGGCGGTGAGCGCGCCGCCGGCTGCCGCCCAAGCCGCCGATCAGGTCTGGCGCTTCCGGTACCACCCGTTGTTCCGACCGGTTGGCTGAGGCGGTCGGCGGGACCGGCCACGGGTAGGGTGCCCGCCATGAGCGAGGCCGCGGGCGCTGATACCGCCCGGCAGCAGCAGTTCACAGAGCAGGCGATGGAGTTCATGTCGTCGCTGTACACGGCTGCCCTGAGGATGACCCGCAGCCCGTCGGATGCGGACGACCTCGTGCAGGAGACCTACCTCAAGGCCTATCGGGCGTGGGACTCGTTCCAGCAGGGGACGAATCTTCGGGCTTGGCTCTACCGGATCCTCACCAACACCTACATCAACATGTACCGGGCCAAGCAGCGCAAGCCCGACCAGAGCGATCTCGATGAAGTCGAAGACCTGTACCTCTACCGCCGACTGGGCGGGCTGGAGGCCGCTCGGGCTGGTCGAAGTGCTGAAGACGAGGTCATGGATCTCTTCACCGAAGGCGATGTCAAGGACGCCATCGAGTCGCTCCCCGAGCAGTTCCGGATGGCCGTGCTTCTTGCCGATGTCGAGGGATTCGACTACAAGGAGATCGCCGAGATCCTCGACATTCCCATCGGAACGGTGATGAGCCGGTTGCATCGTGGAAGAAAGGCGCTCCAGCAGGCGTTGTATGCCTTCGGAATGGACCGAGGCCTAGTGGAGGACCGCGATGGCGGCTGAATCAACTGTTGACTGCGCAGCGGTTGCGGCCGAGATCTACCTATTCCTCGACGGTGAGTTGACCGCGGCGAATCGGGCCCAGATCGAGGTCCACATGGGCGGGTGCAGCGACTGCCATGAGGTCATCGAGTTCCACGCCGAACTTAAGGTCCTGATCAGCCAGAAGTGCCGCGATGAGGTCCCTCCGTACTTGCGAGATCGCATCATCCATGCCCTTGACCAGTTCCGAACAGAGGGTGGAATACCACCTCGATAACAAGGGTTAAGGAGATCATGAGCGACACCCTCGTCGGCCATGCGATAGCCAACGGTTCAGACCGCCCGTCACGCTCCTTCAAGCGTGGCCGGGTCTGCGAAGAAGACGACTGCCGTACCATTCTGTCGATGTACAACAACGGCAGTTTCTGCTCGCTGCACCAGCCAATGGAGGTGCCCCGCACGCGGGGCAAGAAGATCGCCTGAGGGACCAAGTGCCGGCCGACTGCGACGGTCGGCAGAGCCTCGCCTACGATCAACGGCATGCCGCTGCTGCTCGCCGCCAAGGTGTGGCACTACTGGATCTCCGTCTTCCTGCTGGTGCCGATCGCGCTGATCACCTTCAGGATGATCGTCGGGTACTTCACCAAGGTTCGCGCCAACCGCTACCCCCGTCGCTGACCTGATGAGCGATCCGGTCGCCTGGGATCTCGCCGAGCGAGTGGCGATCCGGGTAGCTGGCCGCGAGCCCCTCGCAGAGTCCTACCTGGCCGCCTCGCTCCAGAGCGACTTTGCCGCTCACACCGAACAAGCCGAGGCGCTCGTCTCGGAAGTCACCGGCCTGGTATCGGCCCACGGCCCTGCGAGGGCGCGGGTCACCGATCGCGCCGGCTGGATCGGAGCGAACGTCTCGTCGTTCCGCCGGCTGTTGCGGCCCGTGCTCGACAAGCTCGGGCCCCGAATGGCGCAGAGCCCGCTCGCGCCGGTGAGCCGCACCGTTGCCGGCGCCCAACTCGGCGCGATGTTGGGTTGGATGTCGACCCGAGTCCTGGGTCAGTACGACCTGCTGCTTGTGGAGGACGACGACCCGGAAGAGCAAGATCTCGTCTACTACGTGGGGCCAAACGTCCTTGCCCTCGAGAAGCGGTTCGCCTTCCCTCCCGCGCAGTTTCGGCTTTGGTTGGCGCTGCACGAAGTGACACACCGGCTGCAGTTCACCGGCGTTCCCTGGATGCGTCCCCACTTCATTTCGTTGGTCGAACGCACGATGGATGGCGTCGACCCAGACCCGAAGCGATTCCTCGACGCCCTCAAGCGCGCCGTCGATCAGATGCGGAGCGGGGAAAATCCTTTGGACGACGGCGGCATCGTGGCGTTGTTCGCCGGTGAGGAGCAGCACGCGACGCTGCGCCAAGTGCAGGGGATGATGAGCTTGCTGGAGGGCCATGGCGACATCACCATGAACCGGGCCGGACAGGGTCTCATCCCCGAGGCCGATCGCTTCCATAGCACGCTGCACAGCCGCAGGTCGCAGGTGAACCCCGCGGCCAAGATGGTGCAGAAGGTTCTCGGCCTCGAGGCCAAGATGAAGCAGTATGCGCAGGGCGAGGATTTCATCAACGCCGTCGAGCGTCACGGTGGCCCTGAGATGGTGTCGCTGATTTGGGAGTCGGCCGAGCACCTGCCCGACCTCGCTGAGATCCGCGACCCAGCGTCGTGGTTGGCCCGCATGAGCAGCGTTGCAACTTCGGAGGGTTCCGCAGGCGTATCCTGAGTCCGTGGCAAGAATCCTCATCGTCGACGACGAGCCCGACATCCGTGAGCTTGTTCGCTTGAACCTTGAGTTGGCAGGTCACGAGATCATCGAGGCTGCCGACGGGGTCGAGGGCGCGGAGCTCGCCGTGGGGGAACATCCCGACCTGATCGTGCTTGACGTGATGATGCCGAACATGGACGGGTTCGAGGTGCTGGCGCAGTTGAAGGCGACTCCTGATCCACTCGTCGCCGAGATCCCCGTGATCATGCTCACGGCCCGAAGCGACGACCTCGATCGGGTTCAGGGTGGCATCGAAGGGGCCTTGAGGTATCTGACCAAACCGTTTGCGCCGGCCGAGCTCAGGGAGCAAGTGGAGGTCGCTCTGGCCGCGTCCGAACCGCAAGAGCGGCTGAAAACTCAGAGGGCGGCCCTGGCCGATCTGGCCCGCATCGAGCGCGGCGACGGGGCCGCTCCGTCATCGGTCAGTCCCAGGCTGACCAAGCTCGATCGTCCCCCGGAGCAGCCCACCGCGGCGCGACCTGCTCCGCCGGCCGCGCTTGAGCGCATGGCCAGCATGTCGGCAAAGCAGAGCGAACTCCTCGAGGTGGTCGCCACCACACCCACGGTCAGCGAGGCGGCGGCGCGCCTTCAGGTGTCGCGCTCAAATGTCTACGCCAGCCTTCGCCGGATCGCCCGCAAACTCGGTGTCGCGTCGGTGCCGGAGTTGGTGGCGATTTCCCGGGCCGGCGTGCTGCACCCCGACCGAGAGTGAGGTCGGTCCTGTCCGGACCAAAGGTGAACGACTGGGCGCGGGCGCTCCTCGGTCGCTGCTCGTTCCCTGCTCCGGGCACGGCGGTGTCGTGCGCGGTGAGCGGCGGGCCGGATTCGTTCGCCTTGTTGGTCCTGGCCTGCGCGGCTGAGCTTGAGGTCACCGCGGTCCACGTCGATCACCAACTACGGCTGGAGTCGGCGGCCGAAGGCGATGTGGTGGCTGCTGCCGCGTCTCGGTTCGGGGCCAACGTCGTGCGCCATACGGTCAGCGTTGAGCCTGGCCCCAATTTGGAGGCCAGGGCCAGGAGCGCCCGACAGCAAGTTCTTCCCCCGGGTTCGATGACGGGCCACACGGCCGATGACCAGGCCGAGACCGTCCTGCTCAACCTGCTCCGCGGGTCGGGAACCGACGGCCTGGCCGGCATCCGGCCGGGGCCAACCAAGCCGCTGCTCGCTGTTCGCCGCGCCGATACCCATCGACTCTGTGCCGAGGTGGGGTTGTCGCCCGTGGTCGACCCGAGCAATGCCGATCCCGTGCACCGACGCAACCGGGTGCGCCACGAACTGCTGCCGCTTCTTGACACCATTGGCGATCGCGACGTCGTCGCCGTGCTGGCTCGTCAGGCCGAACTGATCCGCGCCGACGCCGATCTGCTCGCCAGACCGGCCAGCGACCTCGATCCGACCGATGCCAAAGCACTCGCAGCCGCGCCATTGCCGTTTGCTCGTCGAGCCATCCGACGCTGGGTTGCTGCCCAGACCGGTGGTTATCCGCCCGATTCAGCTGCGGTCGATCGCATCATCGCCGTTGCCCGAGGGGACCACGAAGCGTGTGAGATTTCACCCGGTTGGCGGATCCGCCGCTCTGCTCAGCGGCTAGAGATGCTGCCGGTGGAGGGTCGCTAGGGTATGACGCCCATGGCCCACGACGACCCGAACCTTGGCCGCGTCGTGGTGGCGCGCGACGACGTCAACCGTCGTGTCGCCGAGCTGGGGGAGCAGATCACCGCCGACTACGAGGGACGGGCGCCGCTGCTCGTCGGGGTGCTCAAGGGCGCGTTCGTGTTCATGTCCGACCTGGCCCGGGCGATCCGGTTGCCGGTCGAGTTCGACTTCATGGCGGTGTCTTCCTACGGCGCGGCCACGAAGACGTCCGGGGTGGTGCGGATAGTGAAAGACCTCGACATCGACCTCTCCGGTCGCGACGTGATCGTCGTCGAGGACATCATCGACTCCGGTCTCACGCTGAACTACCTGCGTCGCAACCTCATGGCCCGCAACCCAGCCAGCCTCGAAGTCTGCGCCCTGCTGGTCCGTGACGGCAGACAGACCGAGGACCTCAACCTCGCCTACGTCGGCTTCTCCATCCCGCCTGATTTTGTCGTCGGGTACGGCCTCGACGTGGCGGAGCGCTACCGCAACCTCCCCGAGGTCTGCGTTTACGTAGGTCCAGAGGTCTAAGTAGCCTAGATAGATCGTGAAAAGGCTTCTTCGTTCCGCTCTCTTCTATATCGTGCTCGCGCTCGCAGTGCTGGTGCTGGTCGCCAGCTTCTTCAACCGAGGCGACGATCGCACCCGCCTGAGCCTCTCCGGCTTCAAGGCCGCGGTGGCAGCGGGCTCGATCGAGAAGGCTCAGGTCTCTGACGGCGACCGGGGTGGCAACGTCAAGGGGGTCCTGGTCACCGAGAAGGGTCCAGAGGAATTCATCGTCGAGTACCCCCAGGAGTACGCCGACGACGTCACGAACCTCTTGCTCGACGCCGGGGTCGAGACCGAGGCCAAGGCTGACAAGGGCAACGTCTGGTTGTCGCTGCTGTTCACCTTCTTGCCGTTTGTGCTGATCTTCGGGGTGTTCATTTTCCTGTTGAACAGCATGCAGGGGGGCGGCAACCGGGTGATGCAGTTCAGCAAGGCCAAGACCAAGCAACTCTCGAAGGATCAGCCCAAGGTCACCTTCGCCGACGTTGCTGGCGCCGACGAAGCGGTGGCCGAACTCCAGGAGATCAAGGAGTTCCTCGAGTCGCCGGCCAAGTTTCAGGCCATAGGAGCCAAGATCCCCAAGGGCGTGCTGCTGTTCGGGCCCCCCGGCACCGGCAAGACGCTGCTCGCCCGGGCGGTGGCCGGCGAGGCCGGTGTGCCGTTCTTCTCCATCTCCGGTTCCGACTTCGTGGAGATGTTCGTCGGGGTTGGCGCCAGCCGAGTCCGAGACCTTTTCGAGCAGGCAAAGGCCAGCGCCCCGGCGATCATATTCATGGACGAGATCGATGCGGTCGGCCGTCATCGTGGGGCCGGCCTCGGCGGTGGGCACGACGAGCGCGAGCAAACGCTGAACCAGTTGCTGGTGGAGATGGACGGCTTCGACGTCAAGACCGGCGTGATCCTCATCGCCGCGACCAACCGGCCCGACATCCTCGACCCGGCCTTGCTGCGACCCGGTCGGTTTGATCGCCAGATCGTCGTCGACGGGCCTGACCTCGAGGGCCGGAAGCGGATCCTCGATGTGCACGCCAAGGGCAAGCCGGTCGCCGACGACGTCAGTTTCGACTTGCTCGCTCTACGCACGTCGGGCTTCACCGACGCCGACCTGGCCAACCTCCTCAACGAGGCTGCGTTGTTGTCGGCGCGTCATGACAAGAAGCGCATCTCGATGGTCGAGATGGAAGAGGCCATCGACCGCGTCATCGCCGGTCCCGAGCGCAAGACGCGTGTGATGTCTGAGGCCGAGAAGCGGGTCATCGCCTATCACGAAGGCGGCCACACCTTGGTGGGTCACGTGCTCCCTAACGCCGATCCGATCCACAAGGTTTCGATCGTGGCTCGGGGCCGCGCCCTGGGCTGGACGCTGGCCTTGCCCACCGAGGACAAGTACCTGGTCACCCGGTCGGAGCTCCGCGACCGGCTGTCCATGCTGCTCGGCGGTCGCACGGCCGAGGAACTGATC
>JBPCMH010000446.1:0-6652 GCA_051002495.1 Acidimicrobiales bacterium | reverse complement strand
GTCATCGGCCACCAGTGGTGGTGGGAGTTCAACTACCCCGACCTCGGCATCACCACGGCAAACGAGATGCACATCCCCGCTGGCACACGGGTGCAGTTGACCATGACCTCGGCTGACGTCATCCACTCCTTCTGGCCACCGAAGCTGGCCGGCAAGCTCGACGTTGTGCCCGGTCGGGACAACTTCATGCAGTTGGAGGCCGACAATCCCGGTCGCTATCTCGGCCAGTGCGCGGAGTATTGCGGGCTCTCCCATGCCAACATGAAGCTGGTGGTGGTGGCCCACGACGCGGGCAGCTTTAAGACCTGGGTCGACGGCCAGCAAGCAGACCTGCCGAGCCCGACCGGCGAGCTGGCTTCGGCTGGACAGGAGCTCTTCGTGCAGCGGGGCTGCGGCGGGTGCCACACCATCGAGGGCCTCGAGGGGGCGGCCGGCAAGATCGGCCCGAACCTCACCCACCTCTTCTCGCGCTCGGAGTTTGCCGGGGCCATCTTCGACCTCAACGAAAAGAACCTGCGCCGGTGGCTGCGCGACCCTCCTGGGATGAAGCCGATGATGCCCGACGATGGCATGGGCATGCCCAACCTCGGCCTCAGCGAGGATGACATCACCAAGCTCATCGCCTATCTGGAGACGCTGAAGTAATGGCTACCGTTCTCGACCGCACCGACGACGCCGCTGAGGCAGCGCGCGGGGCCACATCGATCCCGCTCCTGCGCCGCCCGGCCAGCGAGAAGGGCTTCTGGTCGTGGATCACGACGATCGATCACAAGCGGATCGGCATCCTCTACGGGGTCACGTCGTTCATCTGGTTTCTCATCGGCGGCATCGAGGCGCTCCTGATTCGACTGCAGTTGGCCCAGCCCGCCGGCCCGAACGAGACGCTGCTGTCGGCTGAGGTCTACAACCAGATCTTCACCATGCACGGCACCACGATGGTCTTCCTCGTCGTCATGCCTCTGTCGGCCGCGTTTTTCAACTACTTCACGCCGATCCTGGTGGGAGCGCGCGACGTCGCGTTCCCCCGTCTGAACGCTTTCAGTTACTGGACGTTCTTGCTCGGTGGCTTGTTCATCTACTCGAGCATCTTCCTCGGCGGCATGCCGAACGGCGGGTGGTTTGGTTACGCCCCGAACACGAGCATCACGTTCTCGCCTGGCCACCACATCGACTTCTGGATTTTCGGCCTCCAGATCCTGGGCATCGCCTCGACCGTCGGTGCGGTCAACTTCATCGTCACCATCCTGAACCTGCGAGCCCCAGGCATGTCACTCATGCGCATGCCGATCTTCGTGTGGATGGTGCTGGTCACCAACGTGCTGCTGCTGTTCGCGATGCCGATCATCACCATCGCCCTGTTCCTCCTCATGTTCGACCGGTTGTTCGCGGCCAACTTCTTCAATCCGTTGGCTGGCGGCGATCCGGTTCTGTGGCAGCACCTCTTCTGGCTCTTCGGCCATCCGGAGGTGTACATCATGATCCTGCCGGCCATGGGCATCGTCTCGGAGATCCTGCCGGTGTTCTCCCGCAAGCCGCTGTTCGGCTACTCGGTCATGGTCTTCTCCGGGATCGCCATCGGCTTCATGGGCTGGGGCGTCTGGGCCCACCACATGTTCGCCGTGGGGCTTGGCCCCGTCGCGGTCTCGGCCTTCTCCATTTCCACCATGTTCATCGCCGTACCAACCGGGGTGAAGATCTTCAACTGGCTTGGAACGATGTGGGGTGGGTCGATCAAGTTCAGTACGCCCATGCTCTTCGCCGTGGGCTTCATCGCCATGTTCACCATCGGCGGGCTGTCGGGTGTCACCCACTCGATCTCGTCGTCCGACCGTCAGCAGACCGACACCTATTACATCGTTGCCCACTTCCACTACGTGCTCTTTGGTGGTTCGTTGTTCGGCATCATGGCCGGCGTTTACTATTGGTGGCCGAAGATCTTCGGCTGGATGCTGAACGATCGCATCGGCAAGGCCCACTTCTGGCTGTGGATCATCGGCTTCAACCTGACCTTCGGGCCGATGCACATCCTCGGCTTGGAGGGCATGCCCCGGCGGATGTATCGCCAGGACCCGGCCCTCAACCTCGAGTTCTGGAACACGGTCGCGACGATCGGTGCGTTCGTCATCGCCGTGTCAGTCCTGGTGTTCCTCTACAACGTCTTCACCAGCCGCCGCAACAAGGTCATCGCCGGGGCCGACCCGTGGGATGGGCGCACCCTTGAGTGGACCATCCCTTCGCCGCCGCCGGCCTACAACTTCGGCGTGCAGCCGGTGGTTCACGCCCTGGATGACTTCTGGCACCAGAAGTACACCGAGGACGCCGACGGCCGCCTCGTCCGCAGGCCCGACGCTGAGCAGCCGCCAGAGCCTGATCCCAACGAGCATCACGACGTGCACCTGCCGTCGCCGTCGTTCTGGCCGCTCGTGGCGGCCTCCGGTTTGCCGATCATGGCCTACGGCATGATGTACAAGGCGTACCTCGTGCCGGTCGTGGGTGCCCTGATCCTGCTCGCCGGGCTGTACGCGTGGAGTTTCGAGCCCTCAACCGAACCACACGACCCACACGACCCACACGACGACACCGACGACACCGACAAGGAACTGGCCTCCGTCGGTGCCCCCGCAGCCCTCGAGGCTGGCGCCGGTGACGACACTGAGGCAGCCGCCGCGACCGCTGAGTTGGCGGAGACGGCCAAGTCCACCGAGGAGACGGAATAGCGATGGCCGCGGCAACCGAAACTGTCCACAGCGACCACGACGAACGCGACGATCACGACGGCCACGACGATCACGGGCATGTGACCAACACTGGGCTCAGCAACGAAAAGTTGGCCATGTGGGTGTTTCTGTCGTCGGAGTGCCTGCTGTTCGGAGCGCTGATCTCGACCTACCTGCTTTACAAGGGCAGGAGCCTCACGGGTCCGCTCCCCGAGGACGTGTTCGACATCCCGTTCACGTCGGCCAGCTCGGTCATCCTGTTGATGAGCTCGCTCACCATGGTGCTGGCGCTTTCGGCCATCCAGCGCGGCGATCTGCGCCGCCTTCGGGTGTGGCTGCTTGCGACCGCCACCCTCGGTGGCACCTTCATCGCCGGGCAGGTCTATGAGTTCACCACCTTCTACCGCGAGGGTCTGTCGCTGTCGACCAACGTCTTCGGCAGCAGTTTCTTCGTGCTCACCGGCTTCCACGGCGTCCACGTCACGCTCGGCATCGTGATGCTGCTGTCGCTCTACACCATCTCCATGCGAGGCAACCTCGGCCCAGAGAAGTCAGAGACGGTCGAGATCGCCGGGCTGTACTGGCACTTCGTCGACATCGTATGGATCGTGATCTTCACCGTCATCTACCTGATCCCGTAGGGAAAGAGTCCATGGCTACCGCTGACAAGACCATCGATCAGGCCCACGACAAGGCCCACGACCACCCGAGCGACGGGCAGTACATCAAGATCGCCGTCATCCTCGCCATCGTCACCGCGCTCGAGGTCGGGCTCTATTACAAAAGCTTGCCCGGCGCTTCGAACAACGTGGCCTTGTTGGTGCTCGCACTGCTGAAGTTCGTGGTCGTGGTTGGGTACTTCATGCACTTGAAGTTCGACAACCAGATCCTTCGTCGGGTGTTCGCGTTCGGCTTCGTCTTGGCCTTGTTGATCTACGCGGCCGCGCTGTTCACGTTCTCCTGGATCGGCTGATCCCGTTGGCCTTACTGGCCGCCGTCGATCCCAGCCCATGGACCTTCCACGCCCACCCCGATGTGTGGGCCGTCGTGCTGACCCTTGCCGGTGCCTATTACTTGGCGGTGACCAGGTTCGCCGGGGCCAGCGACGTCACCACGGCCAAACAGAAGGCGTCGTTCGCAACAGGCGTCGTGTTGCTGTGGGCCTTCGCCGACTGGCCGATGCATGACCTGAGCGAGCGCTTCCTTTTCAGCGCGCACATGGTGCAACATCTGGTGTTCTCGCTGATCGTTGCGCCGCTGCTGGTCATGGGAACACCGCCGTGGCTTCTGCGTCGCATCGCCCGACCCGCGGCCATCGGCAACACCTTGCGCGTTATCGCCAAGCCGATTCCGGCCACGTTGCTCTTCAACGCCATCGTGGTCATCACCCACCTCCCGCCCTACGTCGACCTCTCCGTGCGGAACGAGATGGTCCACCTTTTCGCCCACTTTGTGCTGGTGGTCGTGTCGCTGGTGATGTGGCTCCCGGTGATCAACCGACTTCCGGAACTGCCCTCGCTGTCGGTCCCCGGATCGATGCTGTACCTCTTTGTGCAGTCGATCGTCCCGACCGTGCCGGCCTCATTCATGGCGTTCGCCACCCGCCCGTTGTATCGGGCCTACATCGACGCGCCCCACCCGTGGATTGGGGCGGTCGAGGATCAGCAGCTGGCGGGAGCGATCATGAAGGTGGGCGGCGGCGCACTGCTGTGGGGTTCGATCATCTACCTCTTCTTCCGCTGGTACAGCAGGGGAGCGGAGGGCGGTGACGTGCTTACTTGGGCTGAGGTTGAGGCTGAGCTGGCCAAGGCCGAGCTCGGGAAGGCTGAGTTCGCGGCCAACGGCCGGGCCGAGGTCACTCCCAGCGGAAGCTGACCGACGCCGCTACCGGTCCGATGACGGCCCATGCGGCCAGCACCAACCACGACGTCAGCGAGCCGGTTGAGCCGCTGAGGCTGTCGCGCATCACCTGGGTCAGCGCGCCGGATGGCAGCAGTTTGGACACGACGGCAACCGGCCCAGGCAGGTTGTCGAGCGGGATCAGCATGCCGCTCAGCAGTAGCAGCACGAGGTAGAGGCCGTTGGCTGCGGCCAAGGTGGTCAGCCCGGCCAGTCGACCGGCCATGAGCAGCCCGAGCCCAGCGAAGCCGACCGTGGCCAACAGCATGGCCAGACCGGCGAGCGCGAGCCCACCTCCGTTCGGTCTCCATCCCAACAGCAAGGCCTCGACGCCGAGCACCGCGACCTGCACCACCTCGACCACGATGATGGCGATGGTCTTGGCCCCGAGCAGGCGCGGTCGGCCGAGTGGCGTCGTGCCGAGTCGCTTGAGCACGCCGTACTCGCGTTCGAATCCGGTGGCGATGGCCAATCCCACCAGCGCGGTAGACATCACGGCCAGGGCCAACACCCCTGGGGCGAGGAAGGCGACGCTGTCGATGGTGTCATCAGGCCGAGGCAGCACGTCGACCAACGAGAAGAACCCGAGGAGCACCATCGGAATGCCGAGCGCCAGCAGCAGCGACTCGCCCCGCTTCAGGGTCATGGTGACCTCGGCTCTGGTCTGGGCCATCAGCATCCTCATCGCGTCCCCCGGCGGGCTCGCCGCGACCGCCGAGCGGGCGCCGCGTCGGGCGCGGCCGACGATGGTTCCGCAGTGAGGCGCAGGAACACGTCCTCAAGGGTCTGACGTCCGGCCCGCAGGTCACCCAGCGGAAGGTCGTGCTCGGCGAGCCACGCGGTGAGCCGGGCGATCGTCGCCGGGGCCGGGGCGACGGCGGCCACGTACTCGCCCGCTTGGGTCTCCGCGACCGGCGCGCCGATCGCTGCCTCGAGGCCGGCGAGGTCGATCTCGGGGGCCGTTGCGAAGCGGATCTCGTCGACGCCGTCGGCTGCCCTTACCGACGCTGGGGTGCCGGCGGCTACCACCCGGCCGTGGTCAAGGATCACGACGCGATCTGCGAGTCGATCGGCCTCGTCCAAGTCGTGGGTGGTCAGAACCACGGCGGCGCCTCGGTCTCGCAAGCCAATCACGACGTCGCGGAGCGCCTGTCGACCGCGCGGGTCAACACCGGCTGTCGGCTCATCCAGGAAGGCCACCTCGGGCCGACCGACGAGCGCCAGCGCGAGCGACAACCGCTGCTGTTCCCCACCGCTGAGTCGGCGCCAAGGGGTCGTCGCGACCGACCCGAGGCCCACGGCGTCGATCAGGGCGGCAGGGTCTTCGGCCTCGTCGTAGAACGCGGCGAACAGCCTCACCATCTGCGCGGCTGACATCGCCGGGTATACGCCTCCGGACTGCAGCATCACGCCGATGAGCGAGACCAGCGCGGCCCGATCGTGGACGGGGTCGAGTCCGAGTACTCGCACCGAACCTACGTCGGGCTTCCGGTAGCCCTCCAGGGTCTCGATGGTCGAGGTCTTGCCCGCGCCGTTTGGTCCCAAGAGGGCGGTGATCTCGCCGAGCGAAGCCTTGAAGGAAATGCCGTCGACCGCCACGGCATCCCCGTAGCGGATCGTCAGCTCATCGACCTCGACAGCGGCGGACATCAGCGGCACGCTACGTGTCGTGGTCCCTGATTAGAAGCCAGTGCGGTGGGCGCGGTGCGATACGGTCGGCCCCCATGATCGATGTCCGCCTTCTTCGAACCGAGCTCGATGAGGTCAGGGCCGCGCTGGCCAGCAAGGGCGTCGACCCGGCCGAGGTCGATCGGGCTGCCGACCTCGACGAGCGGCACCGAAGCATCGTGGCCACCCGCGACGACCTGCGCGGTCGTCGGAACGCCATCTCGAAGAAGGTCGGTGCCGCCTTCAAGGCCGGCGACCGCGACACCGGCGAACGGCTGCGGGGCGAGAGCAAGGCGTTGGAGGACGAGGAGTCAACCGCGGAGGGCCAAGCCGCTGAGCTCGCCGAGGAGCTGCGGACGGTCCTGCTT
>JBPCMH010000445.1:0-13239 GCA_051002495.1 Acidimicrobiales bacterium | reverse complement strand
GGTAGAGAGGGGGACGGCTTTTGTCGTCGACGAACGGAGCTCGCCATGGACATGCCCTACCGCCGCCTCGGACACGCCGGACTCAAGGTCAGCGCGCTCTCTTTCGGTTCGTGGGTGACGTTCGGCCCGCAGCTTGATGAGGGGTTGGCCAGGGATTGCCTGTCCGCTGCCTACGAGGCCGGCGTGAACTTCTTCGATAATGCTGAGGCCTATGGCAGCGGCGAGTCGGAGCGCATCATGGGGAAGGCCATCGCTGAGCTGGGCTGGCCTCGCCACTCCTACGTGGTGTCCACCAAGTTCTTCTGGGGACTTCACCAGGGTGTGAACACCAAGAACACCCTGAACCGCAAATACCTGCGCCTGGCGATCGACGCGTCCCTGGAACGGTTCGGCCTCGACTACATCGACCTCGTCTTCTGCCACCGCCCCGATCCGGAGACGCCAATCGAGGAAACCGTCTGGGCCATGCACGACATGATCGAGCGGGGCCAGGCGTTGTACTGGGGCACCTCTGAGTGGTCGGCCGATGAGATCCAGTCAGCATGGGACGCGGCCGAACGGCACCACCTTCACAAGCCGGTCATGGAACAGCCCCAGTACAACTTGTTCGCTCGCGATCGTGTCGAGAAGGAGTACGCCGGACTCTGTGAGACGATCGGGCTCGGGCTCACCGTCTGGAGCCCCCTGGCGTCGGGCTTGCTCACTGGCAAGTACCTCGACGGAACGGTGCCGGACGGGAGCAGAGCCAGCCTGAAGGGCTACGGATGGCTGACGGCGCGCCTCACCGATGAGGAGGCCAACGCCAAGGTACGCGAACTGACCAAGGTCGCTGACGACCTCGATTGCACACCCGCGCAGCTCGCCTTGGCGTGGTGCGCCAAGAACCCAAATGTCTCCACGGTCATCACCGGAGCCAGCCGTGTGGAGCAGGTCGAGGAGAACCTCAAGGCCATCGACGTGCTCGAACGTGTCGACGACGACATCAAGAACCGCATCGACAAGATCTTCTCGTAAGCGGTGCCGCGCATCGCAGATTACGACTGCCGTGCTTGAAGCGTTTCCAGGCGACGCAGACGGATATGAGCAATGTTGCGCACCCCGGCGTCGGGGTCACGCTCCGCGGCCCGGGCGATCACGTCGGCCGCCCGTGGCACGCGCATGACGACCCGACCCAACGCGTCGATGGCCTTAGCTCGCACGTCCGGATCATCATGGTCGACCGCGAACGCCATCGCCCTCGGCACCCAGTCATCGTCGTGGGGACGGCACTCGCTCTCCTTGCACTGGTCACAGGCCAGCGCATGCAGCGCGCGGGTCAGAACGCCCGGGTCATCGTCGTCGAGCGCGGCAATCAAGTCGGGCAGCGAATCCTCGTCGACAAGTTGGTCAAGGATGCTGGCGCACTGCTGTCGAACCGCAGGCTTCGGGTGATGCAGGCCTCGTCGAAGTGCGGGAAGGGCGGGAGATCCAACCGAACGGAGATGCAGTCGGGCATCTCGGCGTCGGCCCTGCCGCCCGAGCTGCGCCACCCACCCGTCGAAGTCGCACCCGTCCGGAACACCCGTCACGGCACTAACCGTACGGAGGTCGGCCGTTGGGACCAAGTGACTTTCGCTCGGATGGCCGGAGGAACCCGTCATGCAGAAGAATGGCTCCATGGCTGAGACCACCGTTGCCGGAACCGACGTCGAGCGCGTTGAGCAGGCCGTCGCCGAGCTGCTGCGCGAGCACGACCCCACCCAGGAGAGTGCCGCGGAGTTCCGTGGGCACCAATACGACGCCGGCTTGGCGTGGATCCACTTCCCCGAAGGGTTCGGGGGCATGGGCCTTCGTCCGGAGTTGCAGCGGGTGGCCGAGGAAGGGCTCCGCGCTGCCGGCGCCCCGGGGATGCAGCCGGCCTCGTTCTTCCAGTTCCTCGCCGGCCCCACCATCGTCACCCACGGCACCGACGAACAGAAGCGCCGATTCCTGCGGCCGATGTTCACCGGCGAGGAGAAGTGGTGCCAGCTGTTCTCGGAGCCCGGCGCTGGCAGCGACTTCGCCGGCCTCGCCACCAAAGCCGTCCTCGACGGCGACGAATGGTTGGTCAACGGCCAGAAGGTGTGGAACACGATCGCCCACCTGGCCGACTGGGGCATGCTCGTCACCCGCTCCGACCCGAACGTGCCCAAGCACAAGGGCATGACCTACTTCGCCCTCGACATGAAGGCGCCCGGCGTCGAGGTTCGACCGCTGCGCCAGATCACCGGCGAGGCCGAGTTCAACGAGGTGTACCTCACCGACGTTCGCGTGCCGGATGCAAACCGGATCGGCGACACCGGCGAAGGCTGGAGAGTCTCGCTCACCACCCTCATGAACGAGCGGACGACGATCGGTGGCGGGGGTGCGCCCAAGCGTGGCTCGGGCGCCATCGCCGAGGTGACCCGCATCTGGGAGTCGCTCCCGTCCGAGCGTCGCAGCCCAGTCCTTCGCGATCAGATGATGGACTTGTGGGTGAAGGCCGAGGCGCTACGCCTCACGAACGTCAGGGCCAGCCAGAACCGCAAGGTCGGCAACCCTGGCCCGGAGGGATCGGTGGCCAAGCTGGCCTTCGCCGAGCTCAACAAGGCCATCTACGAACTGGCCCTCACCATGCTCGGCCCCAATGCCATGGTCGGCTACGACTTCACGTTCCGCCGTCCCGAGTCGCTGTCGGCCGAGGGTGCTGAACATGGCGTGCGTCACGCGTTCCTTCGGGTGCGGGCCAACTCCAGCGAGGGCGGCACCGCCGAGATCATGCGCAACATCCTCGGCGAGCAGGTCCTCGGTTTGCCGGGTGAGCCGCGGGTCGACAAGGCCCCGCCGTGGATCGACGTGCCCCGCAGCTAAACGCGGCGCAAACGTCCGCATGCTCGGCGGGCTGAATCAACGGGCGGCGCGAGTCGTCCGGTCGCGCGCACGTCCGTGGCAGGCTGAGGGCGGTGACTGATTCCCCAGCCGCCTGGCACCCCGACCCGACCGGCCGTTTCCAACTCCGCTTCTGGGACGGCCGCACTTGGACCGAGCACGTCTCGACCGACAGCAATCGCTGCCCCACCGGCTGCGGGCGCCCTTCCGTCCGACGCGCTGTTCAGCGAGCCGGTGCTCGTGGTGAACCAAAAGGCCAAGTTGGTGGAGATCGTGGCCGCCGACGGTCGAGCGCTGCTGCTCCTCACCCGCCCGGCCAAGGTGTTCAAGTCGACCATCGTCGTGGCCAGGCCTGATGGCTCCGAGGTTGGCCGCATCGTGCAGGAGAACATGGTGGGCAAGATCCGGTTCGGGCTGATGCAAGGCGACCAACGCGTCGGCTCGATCAACGCCGAGAACTGGCGGGCTTGGAACTTCAACATCCGCGACTCCAGCGAGCAGGAAGTGGCCCGCATTACACCGCCCTCAAGCAGGACGCCCAGGGCCTCAACTAGCCGCCCCCGTTAGCATCGGCCCCGGTCCACGAACAGAGGGGGATTCATGGCCGAGCACGATCTGGTGATCCGGGGCGGCACTGTGGTCGATGGCAACGGTGGTCCGCCGGCCGTCGCCGATGTTGCGGTCACGGATGGCGTGATCACCCACGTTGGTGTCGTCGACGGCGACGCCACTCGCACGGTCGACGCCACCGGGGCCATCGTCACGCCCGGGTTCGTCGACATCCACTCCCACTACGACGGCCAGGCCACGTGGGACGAGCGCATGATCCCCTCGGCGTGGCACGGCGTCACGACGGTGGTCATGGGCAACTGCGGGGTCGGTTTCGCGCCGTGCAAGCCGGAGGACCGCCAGCGCCTCATCGAGCTGATGGAGGGCGTCGAAGACATCCCCGGCACCGCGCTGCACGAGGGCCTGCCGTGGACGTGGGAGTCGTTCCCCGAGTACCTCGATCATCTCGACACGCGTTCCTACGACATCGACATCGCCGCCCAGGTACCGCACGGCGCGGTTCGCCTGTTCGTGATGGGCGAGCGCGGCGCGCAACGCGAAGCGGCCACCCCCGACGAGATCGTGGAGATGGGCCGGATCGCCCGCGAGGGCGTGGTCGCCGGCGCCCTCGGGTTCACCACGAGCCGCACCATGAACCACAAGACGTCGCGCGGCGAGCCCACCCCCACCCTCACCGCAGCCGAGGATGAACTGGTCGGCATCGCCACCGAGATGGGCATGGCCGGCGGCGTGCTCGAAGTGGTGTCGGACTTCCGCGACTTGGCCCTCGAGTTCTCCACCATGCGCCGGATGGTTGAGGCGTCGGGACGGCCCTTGTCGATCTCGGTCGCGGCCGAGGATCACCGGGCCTTCTGGGGCGACCTCGTGAAGCAAATCCACGCTGCGGCCGACGACGGCCTCCCCATCCGCGGCCAGGTCGCGGCCCGCGCCATCGGCGTGCTGCTCGGGTTGCAGGCCACGCTCAACCCGTTCGGCGGCCTCCCCGCGTATCGGGAGATCGCCAAGGACCCGCTCGAGGAACGAGTGCGCACGATGCGCGATCCCGCTTTCCGGGAGCGGCTCTTGGCCGAGCACCGCGAAGCGCCGAAGAACATGATCGGGCGCTTCGAGCGCATGTTCCAGCTCGGCGACCCACCGAACTACGAGCCCGACCCCTCGACGAGCGTCGCGGCCCGGGCCGAGCGGGAAGGCGTCGACCCGGCCGAGTTGGCCTACGACATGCTGCTCACTGACGACGGTCAGGAGTTCATCTACTTCCCGCTCTTCAACTGGATCGACGGCTCGTTGAACGCCATCGGCGAGATGCTCGGCGACGAGCTGCTCCTGCCGGGCCTGGCCGACGGCGGCGCGCATGTCGGAACGATCTGCGACGCGTCATTCCCAACGACCCTGCTCACCCACTGGGCGCGTGACCGGGCTGAGGGCCTACCGCTGGAATGGGTGATCCGCCGTCAGTGCCGAGACACCGCGGCGGCCGTCGGCCTCACCGACCGAGGTGTGATCGCGCCCGGCATGAAGGCCGATATCAACGTGATCGACTTCGAAAGGCTCACGTTGCGACCACCGAAGATGCACTTTGATCTGCCCGCCGGGGGCAAGCGTCTCCTGCAGACCGCCGAGGGCTACCTGCACACGTTCGTCAACGGCACCGAGACCTACACCAACGGAGCGCCAACCGGCGCGCTGCCCGGCCGCCTCGTGCGAGGAGCACGCTGATGCCCAACACCGTCGCCCCCCACCTGCCCATCATCTCGGCCGACTCCCACATCACCGAGCCGCCGAACACCTACATCGACTACATCGATCCCGCCTATCGCGACACCGCTCCGAAGATGGTCGATGCTGGTGAGGACGTGGGCGACGTGTTCGTCATCGACGGCATGAAGCGTCCCGTTCCCATGGGCCTGGTGGCGGCGGCCGGAAAGCCGGCGGAGGAGATCCGGGTGCGGGGAGAACGCTTCGCCGATCTGCACCGGGGTGGCTGGGACCCCGAAGCCCGCCTGGCCGAGCAAGACGCCGATGGCGTGGCCGCCGAGATCATCTACCCCACCGTCGGCATGGTGCTGTGCAACCACTCCGACTTCGACTACAAGAAGGCGTGCTTCGACGCCTACAACCGGTGGATGGCCGAGTACTGCTCAGCCCATCCCAATCGCCTCCTCGGCGCAGGACAAACGGCGATGCGCTCACCCGAGGAGGGCATCGCTGATCTGCAGTCGATCAAGGATCTCGGCCTGCGCGGTGTGATGATGCCGGGCAACCCCGCGGTCGAGGACTACGACTCCCCCGCGTACGACGAGTTCTGGCGGGCCGCCATCGACCTCGGCCTGCCCCTGTCGTTCCACATCCTCACCAGCCGTAGCGAGAACACCCGTGGTCCTAAGATGAACGGATTCCTCTCGGTCGTTCGAGGTTGTCAGGACATCATGGGCATGCTCGTGCTCGGCGGCGTGTTCGAACGCCATCCTGATCTGAAGGTGGTGTGCGTCGAGGCCGACGCCGGGTGGGTGCCCCACTTCATGTATCGCATGGACCACGCCTACAACCGCCACCGCTACTGGTTGCCCGCGGGCCAAGAGCTCTCGAAGCTGCCGTCTGAGTACTTCGCCGAGAACATCTACGTGACGTTCCAGGACGACTGGACTGCCTTCGCCCACGCCAACCACATGAACTGGCGTCGCCTGATGTGGGCCAACGACTTCCCGCACTCCGACTCCACCTGGCCGTGGTCGCAGAAGCTGCTCGAGGAGCACACCGCCCAGCTCACCGCGGACCAGACCGACGCCATCCTGTCCGGCAATGTCGCCGAGTTGTACGGCATCGACGTCTCCACGCTGAGCCCCAACTGATGCCCAGACGACGAGCGAGGTCGCCATCGCTCTCGCGAAGGTGGGGACAATCGTCTTGGCCGTCGGCGCATGCGTGGTCGCGTTCGGTGCCGGGCAGGCCTTCCAGCGAGAGCGGTCACGAGCGCCGACCGACCAGGCCGACGCGCCGGACATAGCGGACCTCGCTGACGGTCACGCCCAGAAGGTTGTCCACTTTGGTCGCGCCGTCGGCTGTCCAACCCTCCGACTCATACAGCGCCCGGGCGCGGACGTTCTCGGGCACAACCCACAGCACCAGCTCGGGGTAGCCCCGCTCCTCGAGAGCGCGAGTGGCAGCTTGGAGGAGTCGACGGCCCGTGCCCTTGCCCCAACTGTCGGGGTCGAGGTTGATGGCGTAGACCTCGCCGCGGCCGGGCGTATTGAGGAGGTCGGGCGCGCGCTCCGGACCGAAGGCAACGAAGCCGACCACTGCGTCATCGACCTCGACGACCCACAGACCAACCGCGCCCTCAGCCGAGCTGATCTGGCGACGCCACATGCCCGCCCGGTCCTCGGCTCGCAGGCCGTCGAGGTACTCCTCGGGCATGACGCCGCGGTAGGCCGCCTGCCAGGCCCGCACGTGCACGCGACCCATGACATCGGCATCATCAACCGTCGGCTGCCGGATGCGTTCGTCGGCCACGCCCATGAGTCTGGCGCACCCCGCCCTCGTTCGAGGTGCGACGCTCAGCCGCCGTCGGGCTTGGTCAGCGGATTCGGTGAGAAGTGTCGCACCGATCGCGCTGACAGAAGCGGGTCAGCGGCAGACAAGGGCGCCAGGATCGCCCTGGATCACGAACGCCCCGTCCGCATCGATCACGCGTTGCGCCTCGGCGCGCACCGCCTCGACGACCTCGTTCCATTGCCGCGACACCTGCGGTTGGTAGTAGTCGGCCACGCTGGCGACATAGCCGCCGACGATCGCGGCGTCCGTGAGTCGGACCGGAGCGTTGCCCGTCGGGCGTACGACGTCAACATGGTCGAACGCCACCTCGAGTTGCGTGCCGCCGGTCTCAAGGGAGAACACCGACGTGGCCGGATCGAGCATCTCCCAGCCGGGGTCGGTCGTCCGCACCACGTCCTCGATCAGGCCACAAAGCGAGCGCATGTGGTTGCGACCATTGGTGACAGCCACGCACACCCCCGCGGGACGCAATACCCGCCGCAACTCGCGGGCCGCGGTCGCTCGATCGTCGACGTGGTAGAGCATGTGCGGCGCGAGCACCACGTCGACGCTGTCCTCGTCGAGCGGAAGAAGGGTGACGTCGGCATTGGTCAGGACGAGCGGCAGCGACGTGACATCGGCGTTCACCTTGATGCGTGGTTGCGACGCGCCCGCGGCGGTCAACATCCCGAGCGACAGGTCACAGCCGACCGCCTCGATGCCTCGCTCGGCTAACGCTCGCAGGTAGGCCCCGTTCCCGCACCCGACGTCGAGCACCGACATGCCCGGCGCCACCGCGGCAACCTCCAGCACCCAGCCGACCAGGTCGAACGGCGGATCCTGCTGCTCCCACAGGCGCTGGCGGGCCCGCAGGTTGGTCTCGGTGGCGTATTGCGTGGCCGGGTTGAGCGTCACCGCGGTCAGCATGACTCACTCCCCTGACGTTTGTGAAGCGCAACCGCCACATGTGGCGTTTTTGCTTCACAGACGTCAGGTGAACGCGGGCGGAGTCGGGCGGACTCGGCGGGCTCAGCCCTCCTCGAGGTTCTTGTCGGGGGCCTGGCTCAGCCGCTCGTCCCACTCGTCGTGGCGGGCCAGGGCCTCGGCGCAGCTGGCGCTGATCTCCTCCGCGCTCGGCGACCTGTTCCGTGGAGACCACACGGCGAGGGTCGGGATGGTGGATGGACGACATGGCCGCCAGTCCCACCGAAATCGCCTCGCTCGCCGCCCGAACGACGCGAGACTCTCCCAGGTGACCTTCTCCGACCACCTGGTGCGGGACGCGGTCGCAGCCGCGGGCTTGGGGAAGGTACGAACGTTGGTGCCCGCTGGGGCCGGTGAGCGCAACGAGGTCGTGATAGTCGAGAGCGACGGTGGCCCGGTCGTGGTCAGGTTGCTGGTGGACGACACCCGGCTCGCGATGGAGACCGCCCTGCTCGCCATCGCGGCCCATGCCGGCGTACCCGTCGCCGAAGTTCTTTGGTCGGCCGAAACACCCAGGCCTGTCATGATCCAACGCCGGCTTCCGGGCCGCCGGCTCGGCGACACCGCTCCGTCTGAGGGGTTGTGCGCATCAGCGGCCGACGTGCTCCGGCGCATCCATGCCATCCCGATCGAGGAGGGCTTCGGAAACCTTCAAGCAAACTTGCAGGGACAGACCGCAATGCTGTCAGAGTGGTTCGTCGACGTCGTAGCCGCAGAGGTCGAAGCCGCGCTGGCGTCGCCCATCGCGACCATCGCGCCAGACGACGCCCGGCTGCTCGAAACATCCGTCGCCCGGCTCGCCAACGCACGCTCCCTGCTCGACCGCCAACCCACCGGGCTGGCCCACGGCGATTTCCACGCATACAACCTGTTGGCCGACGGCAACCGGATCACCGGCGTGCTCGATTGGGAAGCAGCCAAGTCCGGACCGCCCGCGCTCGACTTCGGCTGGTGGGATTGGTTCACCGACGTCTGGGGCAACCCGTGGCCGACCGACCGGTTGCTGCATCACTACGACCCAGACGGCCGGCTCGACCGTGAGGAGCTATCGGCGCTGCGCTCGTTGGTCGTGCGACGAGTGTGGACCCGGGAGCTGATCAGCGGGTTGCGCTCGGGCGACGCCAAGCGCGCCGAGGCGGCGCGCCAAGCGCTGTCGGGCTAAGGCCATAGGCGGTGGGGCGGGGTCGGTAGGCCGCGACTGGGCGTCTGATGCGGGACCTCACCGGTCGCGACGGACGGTGGGCTTTCATGCACTCTCAGTAATTGTCACACCCACCTGACAAGGTGGAGGTATGGCCGATCCGACCACGACCAACGCCGAGGATCGAGGCGAGATGCCGCCGCTCGCGGCCTTCGGGCATCGGGGTCTGCGGGCGCCGGCACCCGGCGAGTTGGCAGCCCGCGTCGCGGCCATCGAAATCGAGCTCAAGGAGTTGCGAGCTGTCGATGTGGGGCTGGCCGACCCCGATGAAATTGCGGCGCACGCAGTGGTCATGGCTCGGGTTGGCACCTGCGTCGAAGCGGAGGTAGCCAAGGCCGCGGTGGCGCTCGACGAATCGGGAGTGTGGGCCACCGGCCGGTGCGGCACGGCCCGGTCCTGGTTGACGGATCGCACCGGCGTCTCACGAGCGGCGGCGGGTCGGTGGCTCCGCCACGGCAAAGCGATGCGCACTCTGGGATTGGCGGGGGCGGCGTGGGAGACCGGGGAGATCACCACTGATCACCTCTCCCGGTTGGTCCGAGCCCGCAACCCTCGCACCGCCGAACTGATGGATCGAGATGAGGCCCAGCTCGTTGAGCAAGCCAAGGTGTTGGGCTTCGTCGAGTTCGACCGACTGATCGGCTACTGGTCGCACCTAGCCGACGCCGATGGCGCCGAACAAGACGCAGAGACCGACCGGGCCGCGAGGAGCGCGTATGTCACCCGCACCTTCTCCGGGATGTGGCTCGGCCAGATCACGCTCGACCCGGTCAATGGGGCCATCGTGGCCCTCGAGCTTGAACGGTTGGAAGCTGAGTTGTTCGACGCCGACCGGGCCGAGGCGAAGAAACGGCTCGGCCGCGACCCCAAACCCGAGGACCTAGCCCGCACGCCCACCCAACGGCGTGCCGATGCTCTGGTCGAGATGGCCAAGCGATCCGCGGCCATGCCCGCCGATGCAACGCAGGCCCGGCCGTTGTTCACGGTGCTGGTGGGCGAAGGCACCTTCCGGCATTTGTGCGAGATCGAGACCACCAACCAACCCATCGCGCCTGGCGCTGTCCGCGAGTGGCTGGATCAGGCCCTCTTCGAACGGATCGTCTTCGACGGGCCGAACCGGGTCATCGAGGTCTCGCAACGTCGCATCTTCCCCGACGCACTTCGCCGCGCCATCCAAGTCCGCGATCGCGCCTGTGTCGACGGCTGCCGCACCCCGGCCACCCGTGGCCAGGTCGACCACGTCATCCCCGCTGACGCCGGCGGCCCCACCGCCGAGCACAACGGCGAAATCCGGTGCGCCCCCGCCAACGCGGCCAAGGGCACCACCTGGGGCACCAGGGTCAACCCCGACCCCGACCGCTACCTTCGCTGGCTCAACAACCGAGGGGCCGACCCGGAGCAGGGAAGGCCAGACCGGGAGCAGGGCGGGCCTGACCGAGATGAACGAAGTCCAGACCGGGAGGAGGGCGGGCCCGACCCGCCGTAGACACCGCTTCATCTTCGCTTACGTCGATCTGTTCTCGTTGTACCGGCCGGACGTTCGTGCCGACCTGGCGGAGGGCAAACTCTTCCTGTTCGACGTCAACGAGACCTTCCTACTGGCGACCACGTTGTATGTCGTCATCCCGAGCCTCATGATCTACGCCCTCACGCTCGTCATGTCCTCGAGGCGGCGTTACTCGTTCTGGTCGTCCGGCACGCGTGGGGACTGGCCCCAACGGTTCAGCCCGCCGTCGACACGCCGACCCCACCGCGGGTGTCCGCCCCGTAGCGGGCGGTATCACCTTCGAGGTCGAGGGGCTTGATCGTGGACCTCCCGGCCAGCGTCGCCTCGTCGAGCAGCGCGGCTGGTACGAGCCACGACACCTCGAACTCTATGCCGTCGGGGTCCTTGCCGTAGAGCGCCTTGGTCGTCGAGTGGTCGGACGCGCCAACGAGTGCACCGGCTGACTGCAGGCGTCCGGCGATGCGCTGGAGCTCGGCGAGCGTGTCGACCTCCCAGGCCAGGTGGTAGAGCCCGACCGTCGTCTGACCCGCGCCCGACGGACCGGCCCCATCGCCAACCGAGAAGAGTCCAAGGTCGTGGTCGTTGGTCGAACCCTCCGCTTGAAGGAAGGCCGCCTTTGGCATCGTCGCCATGTCGGAGACCTTGCGAAATCCCAGCACCTGCTCGTAGAAGGCAACGCTGCGGACGACATCAGTCACGTAAAGCACGGCGTGGTTCAGGCGTTGGATGGGCATGGTCTCGCTCCTGATCTCAGCCGCGGCCGAGCATCGACAGCAGACGCGTCTGCAGGGCGACGGCGTCACCGGGGTCTGATGCGTCGCCGAAGGCGCCGGAACCCGCCAGCATCTCGAACTGCGGAAGGATGACCTCGATTGCGGTGCGGACTTGTTCGTCGGGAAGCGCGGTGTCCTGACTGGTCGCCACCGCGAGATCCCACGCATGACCCACCAGGTCGATGATCCGATGCCCGCAGTAGACCGCGCCGGGGATCGGCCCGTAGGAGACGGCGCACATGGCTTCCATCGCGCCGGGCGAGGAGAACGCGTCAGATGCAGCACGCCCAGCGTCCTTCGCGACGGTGGGCGCATCGTCGCCGATGAGGTCGCCCTCGTAGCCGTCGCCCACCTCGTCGATGGTCTTTCCGGCAGTCAGTTCCTTCGCCCAGAAGTTGCCGGACACGACGTGGTTGACGAGGTCGCGAACAGCAGCAAGATCGGCGGTCATCGGGTGCGAGTTCATGCGCGTACGTCGGGGCCGATCGGGCGACCATCGACGATCTGGTCGAGGTATTCACTCATGCCGATGCCGGTGCGGCCGTTGCACTCGTATCGGGTCATGGCCTCGGTGATGCGCGTGACGAGCTGCTCCCCGTCCGGGGTCGCCCGACGGTTGCGCAACGGGATGAGCGAGATCACCTGGCCGGTCACCTCGTACTCCTTGTCGTCCGTGCGGGCCCAGGCGCGGATGGCCGTCTGGTAGTCGTCGTCATCCCAATCAGACTCGACCTTGCACTCGCGGATCATGTGGTACTTCCCCCCGTCGAGCACCATGCCCGACTGCACCGGATGGCCGGCACCGGCCACACCGTCATCGTCGGGCCGACCAATGACCGACAGCATCATGGCGAAGTCGGGTCCGAAGCTCATGGGGAGCCAGCGGTACCACGACAGCGCTTGCCAGTATCGGGGGCCCCAGGACTTGTCACGGAGGCCGAGACCGTCGAGATCGATCACCTCATCGCCGACAGTGATCGAACCGGTGACGGTGGTGTGCTGCTCGTAGTGAGCCTTGGCGAACGACTTCTCAGCGTCGATCTCGATCTCGGTGCCGTCGTCCCACACCTGCTTGCCGCCGTACATGGGGGACGCGCCGCGCACGTCGAGCGCGACGGAGCACGCCACGTGCGGGTTGTCGCGGAACGCAGACCGCGGGTCTGCCATCTGCCCGGGCTCATCGAGCAGGCACACGTTGCCCTCGTAGCTGACCTTCAAGTGCTCAAAGGGTTCGACGACGTCGATGCGCAGCCCGCCGGCAGCCATCTCCTTGTTGGTCGTGATGGACGGCCTGGCGTACATGAACCCAACCCGTCCGCCCGGCAGGTAGGTGCACACGGTCATTTCGGCGTAGCCCTCGTTGACCCGGTTTCCGAGCCGGAACCAGCCGCCGACTTCCTGGGTTGGATCGAAGCCGTTGAGGTACATCGACTCGTTGTAGTTACTGGCCTCGTCCGGTTCGTGCGGATACTCGTCGGCCGGCTCCAGCACCGTGATGACCTTGCGCTCCCCCATGGCAGCCCCCTTAACTCGCGCCCAACCCTAGGCTTGGTGTGCAACTTATGGCCGTCCGAACACGCAGTCTCACACCGCGAGATCGGGAACTGACGTAGCCGGGTGGGTGTCACCACCCACCCGGCTGCGACGATCAGTACCGGTAGTTGTCGTGCTTGTAGGGCCCGTCGACCGGAAGGCCGAGGTAGTCGGCCTGGTCCTGCGTGAGCTTGGTGAGCTTCACACCCAGCGCGTCGAGGTGCAGCAGCGCCACCTTCTCGTCGAGGTGCTTG
>JBPCMH010000444.1:0-6224 GCA_051002495.1 Acidimicrobiales bacterium | reverse complement strand
GGCCAGGGCCTACCCATACGACTCCTTCGCCGACGTGGGCGACGACGGCCCGGAGATCACGCTGTCGGGAAACGCCGACGAGGTCAGCGTTGCTCTGCTGCACGAGCTCAACGAGCGGATGACCGGAAGCGGCGTCGACATCATCGAAGCCAAGCTGCGCGACCTCGCCTATGCGCCGGAGGTGGCCGAGTCGATGCTCCGCCGCCAGCAGGCTGCCGCGGTCGTCGCTGCTCGACGGCTTATCGTCAAGGGCGCGGTTGACATGGTGCGCGACGCGGTCGACTTGTTGGAGAGGGGCGACGAGGGGAGCCCGCCGATCCCGATGGACATGGATCGCAAGGCGACGTTCGCCTCGAATCTGATGACCGTCATCGCCTCGGATCAGCCGACGAGTCCCATCGTCAACGTCGGCACGCTGAGCCGCTAGGGCAGGGAAGCGGCCGACGTGGCGCGATCCCGCAAGCAGTTTCCACTGCGCGTGGCCCCTGAGCTCTACGACGCGATCGAAGAGTGGGCCGGCGACGAGTTCCGATCAGTGAACGCGCAGATCGAGGCCATCCTTGCTGACGCGGTACGGCGGGCCGGTCGGGCCCGCCGCCCCCGCACCCAAGATCCAGAAGATGGCTCGAAGGGAGCCAGCCGCTAGGTGTCGAAGGCGACAGCGTCAGGGCCGGCGAGCGACGTAGACCGTGTTGCTGGATGTGCCGCCCGTGTAGGGATTCGGAAACGGCACCTCGTATGCCTCGCACGAAGCGAACACACCACGGACGGTCTGGAGAAAGTCCTCTCGGGGCGAATCGTCAGACCACAGGCCGAACACGCCACCCGGCCGGATCTGATCCGCCAGCAGCTGCAACCCGGCTGTGGAGTAGAAGGCGGCGTGCGACGGATGAAGTAGGTGGTCAGGCGTGTGGTCGATGTCGACGAGCACCGCGTCGAGACCTTGATTGCTGCTGGTCCGACGCGGGAGTGCCCCACGTTCGACCAGCGCAAAGAAGTCTCCGACGACCAAAGAGCAGCGATCGTCGGCCAGAAGGTTTGGCGCGGCCGGCACCAGCCCGCGTTCGTGCCAAGAGATGACCGCGGGGAGCGCTTCGACGACGGTGACGGTGTGCACACGACCGTTGCCCAGAGCCGACTGCGCGGTGTATCCCAGACCGAGTCCACCGACCACCACATCGAGCTGGTCACCGTCGAGGGCCTCGAGCGCCAGCGTCGCCAGCGCGGTTTCGGCCACATGAAACAGGCTCGACATGAGGAACTCCTCGCCCAGCTTGACTTCGAAGATCTCCTCGTTCAGCGACGGGTCGACTCGCCGGCGAAGGCTGATCTCGCCCATCGGCGTGAGCTGAAAGTCGAGCTCCTCAAAGGAGGCAGCCACTCAGGCGCCGACTGCGAACAGGTGCCACTCACCCGGGACCCCGCGCAGCGAGCGCGTACCCCTATCGAGAAACGTCAGGCCGCTCCCGGCGACGAGGTCGACGACGGTTCGCGATACAAGCAGCTCGCCTGGCGCGGCTTCGGACTGCACCCGGGCCGCGGTGTGAACCGCGATCCCGGCGATGTCGACCCCGCTCATCTCCACCTCGCCGCAATGGATCCCAGCGCGAATCTCAAGGCCGATGCGGCTAGCAGCCTCCTTGATGGAGCGGGCGCAGCGCACCGCACGGGCCGGGCCGTCGAAGGTAGCGAACACGCCGTCGCCGGTCGATCGAACGACGCGTCCTCGATGGCGACGGACCTCCGTCTGGGCTACCTGGTCGTGCATCTCGATCAACTTCGTCCACCGGCTGTCGCCGACCGCAGCCAGGGTCTCGGTTGAACCGACGATGTCGGTGAACAACACCGTCGTCAGGACACGATCGATGTCGAGGGTCGACGCCGGGTGATCGCTGCGGACGAAGGCTCGCACCGCCTCGAGAATCGGCGACACTTGGCCGATCATCGGATAGTGATCCGAGCCATCTAGCTCGACCAATTCCGCGCTGGGGATCTCACGGGCGACGAACTCCCCTTGTTCGAAGGGGACCGTCGGATCGTCCCGGCGATGCAGAACGAGCGTCGGCACGTGCACGAGAGGCAGGACCGGTCGAATGTCGAGTGACCGCAATGCACGCATGTGATCCGCGAATCCACCTGGCGACATCGAGGAGCGCTCGAGCCGAGCCCAGTAGTCACGCTCGATTGAATCGTGGGTGGTCGACGGCGAGTGCAGGCTCATCATCAACCCGTCGCCCCAGTGCCGTGTGCACGTTTCGACGTACCGGTCGAATGCCTCGGCGGTGTGAGCCCACGGAAACGCTTCATCAGCGATAACTCGCACCAACGGACCGTAGAGCAACAGCCCTTGCACCCGGTCCGGGTGGGTCGCGGCAAACAACGCAGCCAACCCCGCCGCTTCTGATTCGCCGAAGACGAACGTCGAGGTCGAACCTAGGTCGTCCAGCACCGCCCGAACATCGTCCATGCGCGACTCAAGGTCGACCGAGAACGGCGGCCGGTCTGAGAGCCCGGTTCCGCGCTTGTCGAGGATGATGAGGCGACTGAACGAGGCCAAGTTTTCGAAAAACATCGCCGTCGGTTGGTGCTCCCACGCCAGTTCCAAGTGGGAGACGCCGCCCCAGACGAAGATGACATCGACGGGGCCGTCGCCGACGACCTGATAGGCCACGTGGGTCTCGCCACTTCTGGCATAGCGAACGGATGTCGCGCTCATGTGCCGGCGGTCACCCGCGCCGCAGCATCGGCTCGTTGTTGCCAGTTCCCCACGACACGAGGCTATCCGGCCACGGACCTGGACCACGCGTCGGGACGGGGGCCTTCGCCATAGGCTTGCCGAGTGTTCGTTCCCCTGCTTCGACCCGGCGGCGATCCTGGCCCGGTGGTGCTGCGCATTTCGGTGCGCGGCGCATCGGTTGTGGTCACCACCGCTCCCCCGCCCGAGCGCGGCATCTTTCTCGGGCTGCTCGACGGCACACACTGCTGGGCCATTGACGATGAGGAGGACGACTCCGAACCGGACGAGCCGTTCATGGACCTGCGCATGCTGTGGGGTCGACTCGACGAACCGACCTGGACGGTGGCCGGTCGCGCCATCCAACTTGTGGCCTGGGCCCGCACCCATCGTTACTGCGGTCAATGCGCCACGCCCACCGTCGAAGCGGAGAACGATCGGGCCAGGCTCTGCCCGGCATGCGGGCTCTTGTCATTTCCGCGCCTTGCTCCGGCGGTCATCACGCTGGTCGAACGGGATGACGGCCGCGCTCTGCTCGGGCGCAACCGCAATTTCCCAGCCGAGTTCTACTCCTGCCTGGCTGGATTCGTCGAGCCCGGCGAGACGCTGGAGCATGCCGTCGCGCGCGAGGTGCACGAGGAGGTTGGCCTCACCGTCGGCAAGGTCGAGTACTTCGGCAGCCAACCATGGCCGTTCCCTCACTCGCTCATGGTCGGCTTCACCGCCCGTTGGCTGGAAGGGGAGATCCAAGTCGACGAGACCGAGATAATCGACGCGCAGTGGTTCACACCCGATGACCTGCCGAGCATCCCGGGCCCGATGAGCATCGCCCGCCGCCTCATAGACGACTGGATCACGCGGAGCCTCGACGACTGATCCGCCCGCTCAGAGGCGCCACTCGACCTGCACGAGTGGATCACCGACGTACCGACAGTACGTGCCGGTGTGAATGCCCTGATCGAGATGACCAGCCAGCAACTCGTCGTGCTCCCGGAGTCGGTCAAGGGCGTAGCGGATCGACCGAGCGACGCTGGTTCGGGCCCGCTCGGCCGACCCGCCGGTCATCCGGGGACTGCCATCAAGTCCGACCGCGCGCCCGAGCTCAGCCAGCAAGTACTCGCGATCTCGCTCGGCGAGTTCGATTCGGCCCTGGTCGTTGCACGCCCGTGCATCATCGAGGTCGTCCTCGATGTCGGCCAGTCGGCGGCGGTACGCCGACCGCGCCGCCTCATCGATGGCTGGCAGTCCGGCTCCGACGCCGGCGCTCACCAGATCCAGCCCCTCCGCGCTCCCGGCGACGCTGTTGGACGCGGCCGACGCGCGGCCCACCAGATCGAGGACGTGAAACTCCCGATCGGGTTCGGCGAGCAGCCGTTCGATGTATTGATAGCCCTTGAGATCCCGAACCGCGATCGTGATCTCCCCCATGCCCACGATGCGCGACCCGCCTTCGGCCCTGAACGTGCCGCTCTGGTCAGTCGACCGCTTCGAGACTCGCCGCGCGCTCAACAGCCCGGAGACCACGGCCGCGCGGCCGACGGCGCCAAAGTCGGCGAACCCTCGGTGGGCCGCCTCGAGCTCGAGCTGAGCGCCGCTCTCGTTGCCCGCCCGTCGCCGCGCCTGGGCCAGCACCAACCGGGCTGAAGCGGTTTCGAACGGTGCCCCGACCTCACACCAGGCCGCGATAGCCGCCTCGGAACCGGTCACCGCTCCGTCGAGGTCGCCGGCGAGCAGCGCGGCCCGAGCCGCGGCCAAGGCGGCGCAGGCGTTGATCGACACCCCTGGGTACGCATCAGCGATTCGCCGCAGGCGCGAAGCCGCGTCGGTTGCGACGCCGACGTCACCGGCCAGGGCAGCGATCTCGGCTTGCGCGGCCAGCAGAGGCACGAGCCGGAGGTCGCCAAACGGCGGACGCTCTTTTGACGGGAAGTTCATCGGATGAGCGATCTCAGCGCCGATGAGAGCGAGCGCCGCGGTCACCTCGCCTTGCTCGAGCCGCAACAGCGCCAAGCCCGGCTGCGGCGACCACCCGTGCGCGTGGGCCGCGACGAAGGCCTCGTCCGCTCCGTCGAGGTCACCCTTCCGGAGCCGAATATTGCCCAGCTCGGCCAGAGGCCAACCAAACTCCCGACGCATCCAGGGCCGAAGCTCCTCACATGCGGCGAGCGCCTCCACCTCGGCTGCGTCGCATGGACCCGACAGTCGCAGGATCTCGGCTCGATGCACGCGACAACGTCCGTTGATGCCGCCAAAAGCCACGCCGTGCCGCCACTGCTCCATCGTCTCGGTCCACGCGCTCGCCCGGTCGTGGAGCGCCAATCCCTGAGCCGCGCAGATCAGCTCGCAGTACATCATCCCGGTCGTCAGCGGATCAACCGTGTTCGACATGAGAAGCGCGGCGACTTCATCCAGCCCTTCGATCCCCTCGTCGAGTCGGCCATCGAAGACCGCGACCCGGGCCAGGCAAACGCGACCGATGACAACGGCCGGCACGACCCCCAACCGCTCGCCAATCTCAACTGCGCGGGCTGCCTCAACGCCCGCGGTTGCCATGTCTCCGCACATGAACCGCTCGTATCCCGCGCACATGGCCACGATGGCGTTGGCGGGGCATTCCTCAGCACCCTCGACGAGACGTCGGGCTCGCCGCAGCCACCCTCGAACGGCGGCCATCAGCCCGGAATCCATCATCAGATACATCGCCACCATCGCCGCGGCCCTCGCGGCTTCGACCGGGTTTGACTGACGTTGGAAGAGGTCATGCAACTCCTCCCACGCCGTCACGCAACCCTCGAAATCGCCGAGCCCGTAGGTCGCCTGGGCCCGTAACTCAACCCGCTCAGCGGCGCTCAGGTCGGCGCTGTGGTCCGAGGTGAGGAGCTCCAGCGCACCAGCCCAGTCGCCTCGCGCCAAGGCCGCCCGCGCATCACCCGCCACCGCTTTGTTGGTGCTTCCGCCCATTGTCACATTGTGACACCGATTGTCACGCCTCCTTCAGTGAAGCGATGCCGTCCGGCACGCGGTCCACACCAATCGAAGAAGGACAGCACATGCACCTGGCAAAGGAAGACATTCCGGTCAAGATCGACGCCCCGGGGGCGGTCGCTCGGCAACTCACGGACTTCGGCGAGGCGTCAGGGACGCTCGGGGCCGAGTATTTCAGCTTGGCGACCGGGGCTGACCTGGCACCGCTGCTGCAGGGGCTCGAGCACAACTCTTGTCACTCGCCCCACTGGGGCTACCTGATTTCCGGCGTCGTCGTCGTCTCGTACGACGACGGTTCGACAGAGCGGCTGGTCGGCGGTGAGGTGTTTTTCTGGCCAGCCGGTCACAGCGTGCTCGTCGAAGAGGGCGCCGAGATCGTGTTGTTCAGCCCGCAGGTCGAGCACGGTGCGGTCATGGACCACATCCTGGCCAAGGTGACCGCGGCAGCCGGAGCCTGACCGACTCGGGCCGGCAGATATGCACCCGGCGGGGAGAGCGGCACGCC
>JBPCMH010000443.1:0-4136 GCA_051002495.1 Acidimicrobiales bacterium | reverse complement strand
AGCTCGGTGAGCTCACCGATGGTCTTGAGGCGCTCGTAGGCCTCTTCCGACAGCGACCGGTCTCGCGGGTGGAACAGGTAGGCGTACGCCCGCTGACCAGAGCGACCAACCCGGCCGCGGATCTGGTGGAGCTGGCCAAGGCCGAGGAGGTCGGCCCGATCGACCACCAGCGTGTTCACCGTCGGCATATCGATGCCCGACTCGATGATCGTGGTGCACACCAGCACGTCGTAGCCGCCCTCCCAGAAGTCGAGCACGACCTTCTCGAGACTGCCCTCGTCGAGCTGCCCGTGGGCGATCGCCACGCGTGCCTCCGGCACGAGCTCGCGTAGTTGCGATGCCACACGGTCGATGTCCTGCACCCGGTTGTGGACGAAGAACACCTGACCCTCTCGCAGAAGCTCGCGGCGGATGGCCTCCCCCACGGCCCGCTCGTCGTACTCCCCCACATAGGTCAGGATCGGTTGGCGCTCGGCTGGCGGCGTGTTGAGGAGCGTCAGGTCGCGGATGCCGGTGAGGCTCATCTCAAGGGTCCTGGGGATCGGCGTTGCCGACAGCGTGAGCACGTCAACGTCGACCCTAAGGTGCTTGATCCGCTCCTTGTGGGTGACCCCAAAGCGCTGCTCCTCGTCGACGACGAGGAGTCCGAGGTCGGAGAACTTGATGTCGTCCGACAGCAACCGGTGGGTGCCGATGACCACGTCGACGGAGCCGTCAGCCAGCCCGGCGACGACTTTGCGAGCCTGTCCAGGCGTCAGGAAGCGCGAGAGCGCCTCGACTCGAATCGGGTAACCGGAGAAGCGGTCGGAGAAGGTCTGAAAGTGCTGCTGGGCGAGGAGCGTCGTCGGCACAAGCACGGCGGTCTGCTTGCCCTCCTGTACCGCCTTGAAGACGGCGCGCAGGGCGACCTCGGTCTTGCCGAAGCCAACGTCGCCGCACACCAACCGATCCATCGGCACCGACGACTCCATATCGCCCTTGACGTCCTCGATAGCCCGCAATTGGTCGGGCGTCTCCGGGTACGGGAACGACTCCTCGAGCTCACGCGGCTACGGCGTGTCGGCGGCAAAGGTGTGACCCTCGCTGGTTACCCGTCGGCGGTAGAGCACGACGAGCTCCTGGGCGATACGCACGACCTCTTGGCGAACCCGCGACTTCGTCTTCTGAAATTCTCCTCCGCCGAGCCGGTTCAGCGATGGCGAGTCGCCGCCGGTGAAGTGGCGCACCGCGTCGATCTGGTCGGACGGCACGTACAACTTGTCGCCGCCCCGGTACTCCAGCAGCAGGTAGTCGCGCTCCACCCCGCCGATCGCCCGTTTCACCATGCCGCCGTACTTGGCCACGCCGTGCTGGTAGTGCACCACGTGGTCGCCGGGCTTTAGATCATCGAAAAACCCCTCGGTGGCGCGGCGGGGCTTGGCCCGACGGTGCGCTCGTCGGCGCCCGGTGACGTCGCTCTCGGCCAGCACCGCCAGACGGACCGCCGGCAAGGAGAACCCCCGCTCCAGTGGCTCTACCACGATCCGCACGCCCGGCTGGGTGAGATCAGCCGTGCCGTGTTCGTCGATTGGAGCGACAATCCCGGCATCAGCCAACGACGAAGCCATGCGAGCGGCTGTCCCCTTGCCGTCGGCGCACACCACGATGCGGTACCGCTTGCCAGCGAGCTCCTTGAGCTGTTCGACCAGCCGGTCGCCTCCGCCGACTACCGGGTCCCAGCCTCGTGAGGTCACGGTGGCCGCGTCTGGCCCTTCGGGCGCGCCGACCATCGTGGCCGACGCCGCGTCGGTGTGGGACAGCAGCCGGTCAAACGGCAGGTGCAGCCGTGGGAACTCGCGGTCGCTCCCGGCCCCCCAGGTCTGGGCCAACGTCGAAGCCAGGCTGGCCTCTTCGTCAAGTAGGTCCTTCGCTCGGTCGCGCATCCGTCTGGGCTCCACCAGCACGACGAGCGCGTCAGGCCCGACGAGGTCGAGAATGACATGTTCGCCGTCGGTCAACCACGGCAGCCACGACTCCATACCGTCGAAGGTCTGGCCATCGGCCAACCGGTCCCACTGCTCGCGGCCCCACGGCTCGACGGTTAGTAGCGACTCGGCTCTGGCTCTGACCTCCTCGGTGGGTAGCAGCTCACGACACCCGAACAGCTCGGCGATCTCGACGTCGACCGTCGACCGCTGATCGGCGACCGCGAACTCGGTCAGGCGATCGACTTCGTCGCCCCAGAGATCGATGCGGACCGGCGCGTCAGCCGTCGACGGAAAGACGTCGACGATCGAGCCACGCACGGCGACCTCGCCGCGATGTTCGACTTGGTACTCCCGTCGGTAGCCGGCGATGACGAGTTGCTCGACGAGCGCGGCGGGGTCGATCTGGTCACCGGGACGCACGATGACTGGCTCAACATCCTCGACATGGGGGCCGAGCCGCTGCACGATCGCTCGGACCGGCGCTACCAGCACCCTCGGCATCCGGTCGGGGTCGCGGAGCCGCCACATGACCCGCAACCGCCGCCCCATGGTCTCAACACTCGGGCTAACCCGTTCGAACGGCAGCGTCTCCCACGCCGGGAAGAAGTCGACCTGGTCGTCACCGAGATAGGCCCGCAGGTCGTGGGCCAGGCGTTCGCCATCGGTCGACGTCGGCACGGCAACCACGATCGGATGTCGAGACGACATATGGCTGAGCCCAGCTATTACGAAAGCCCGGGCTGGCTCGGGTACGGCAAGCAGCCCGCCAGAGCGGAGCAACTCGCTGGCCGCGGGCTCATCTCGAAGCAGAGGGGGAAGGTCGCGCAGGGTCAAGGCCCGCCCAGGCTACCGGCGGTCGGCGCTCAGTCGTCCGCCCGTGGCGGCTTCAATCAGTGGCCCTGCTGGAGCTTGGCCATGAGCGATTCGAAGCCGTCGGCATCCGCGACTTCTTCGACCTGCTGGCCGTCCCGGTCTGCGCTCTCGAGGTGGGTGCCGTCGCCAAGCGCGTCGGCCACTGCGCCCTTGAGAAGGCCTCGGCGACGCAAGGAAACCGTCAGGTCGTGACGGTTGGTCGAGTTGGCCAATGCCGCGCCGAGATCGATCACCCCGGCAGTGAAGAACTCGAGCACGCTCTGATCGAAGGTGTGCATGCCGTAGTACTCGCCCTGGGCAATGATCTCCTGCACCGCGTCACGGGTGTCAGGATTGAGGAGCCAGTTCTGCACCCTGCCGTTGACCACCATCACCTCGGTGACGGGTACCCGTCCATCACCGTTGGCCAGCGGTGCCAGACGCTGGCAGATGGTGCCTTTCAGGACGCCAGCGAGGATCAGCCTCGCCTGACGTTGTTCGCTCTCGGGGAAGAACTCGATGACGCGCATCATCGTCTCCGTGGCGTCGTTGGTGTGCATGGTTGAGAGGACCAAGTGGCCGGTCTCCGCCGCCAGCAGAGCTGTCCGTACGGTCTCGGCATCGCGCATCTCGCCGACGACGATCACGTCTGGGTCCTCGCGGAGCGCGGCGCGCATGGCGTGGGCGAAGCTCTGGGTGTCGGTGCCGAGTTCGCGCTGGCTGACCGACGCCTCCTGGTCGCGGTGGATGACCTCGATCGGATCCTCGATGGTCACGATGTGGCACCTGCGTGTGGCATTGATGTGGGCGGTCATGGCGGCAAGGGTTGTGGTCTTGCCCGACCCGGTCGGTCCGGCAATCAGCACCAGGCCCCGCGCCTCTTCAGCAAACTTGGTCACCATCGAGGGCAAGCGGAGTTCGTCAATGCCCTGCGGATCGCTCACCACTCGTCGGAAGACCAAGGCCACGGTGTCACGCTGCAGGTACGCGTTGACGCGGAACCGGCCAATGCCGTCGACCTCGTAGGCGAAGTCGACCTCTTCGCCCCCAGCGAACCGATCTTGCAAGTGCTCAGGCACGATGGCCTCAGCCATAGAGCGGGTGCTGGCCGCGGACACCCGGCGCGAGCCAGCGACCGGCTCCAACATGCCATCAACCCGGATGCGCGGCTTCGTGCCCGCTCGGAGATGGAGATCGGAGCCACCCGCAGCCGCCAGCGATCTCAAATGCGTGTTCACCGACGGCTTTGGCATCGTTCTCGTATCGGCAGTCAGGGGGCCTTCATGAACCGTTGTACTCGTTCATGGCGGCATCGAC
>JBPCMH010000442.1:0-4108 GCA_051002495.1 Acidimicrobiales bacterium | reverse complement strand
TCGACGTTGAACCCGTACTCGTACACGAGCGCGCCCCCGAACGTGGCGCCCAACGACACCAGCAACGCGATCACGACCGAGAGCACCATGATCCCGACCGGCGTCACGAGCTCGGTGTGGTAGCCGTTCAGCCGCCAGGCGATGTCGGCCAAGGCGAGCACGGTGACGGTGACCATGATCGTGGCGTGGGTGTTGATCGTGCGGCGGGCCTGGGTGCCGGCCTCGGACGACTTCCACCCGTCCCACAGCCCGGTGAGCGCGGCGAACACCGACACCGCGGCGCCGCCGATGAAGACATAGGTGCCGGCATGCCATAACTCCCGGGCCCAGCTGCGCCCGTCACCGCCGATCACCGAGATCACGTCGAACACGGCGGCGAGCACGTAGGCGGCGATGGGAAAGTCGGTGAGCGGCGGGTGCAGCGGTTTGCCGGACCAGCCCCGCAGGCCTTTGAACGTGCGGCCTCTCAGCGTGAGCGTCGGCCGGACCGAGAACTTGCGCACGGAAACTCCTTTCGAGTGGCGACACGATCGCGCGGTGTAGATCCTTCGTCTCCGGACGCAACTCACTGTCGAGCTCATGGTAGCCCCCGTGTGCCATGGTCCTCCCCGGGGAGTCGCCTCCGGTCCGACGCTAGTTCGGCCCCGCCGACCCGCATCGCCGAAGATCGGGTCGAACTGGTGTGTGCGTGTCCAGTGAACGGGAATGTCGGCACTTCGTGTGCTCGCTGTCCTCCCTTGACGACGGTTGAGGTCAGCACCGAACGAGCGCTCCATAACGCGGACCGCCGGCGTTGCCGCGTTAGCCCTGGTCCCGGGCTTACAGCGTCGGCTAAGTTCGCGAGGTAGCGCCTCGTCACCGACCTGCCCCACCCACGGTCGCCTCGGCTGATTTGAGGGTCGCCCGGACCGCTTTCGCCGCGCTTTCGGGGCGCCTCGCGAGTGACTGGCGGATGAGGGCGGGTCTTGGGGGCGGACGTGGTCGTGACTATCGGGCTGTGGGTATCACGGCGCTGCAAAGATCGTACTCATGACCAATGTGTTGCGGGTCGTGATGACCCTGGCCTTTTATCCTCGGGGCGGCTCGGCTCAGGTGATGCGCTACCTCGCCGGCGCGCTTGAATACCGCGGGCTGACGATGACGGTGTGCTGCGGGTCGTTGGGCTCGCCGGGCTCGTCGTCGCATGCTTCGACCTTCTTTGCCGGCCTTGATGTGGAGGCGCTCGATTTCACCGATGCGGTTTCGTGGTTCGAGCAGGGCCGCGACCCGATGGCTGCGCCTGTTCCGATGCACCCTTCGTTCGAGGATCGTCCGGCGGTGCCTGACCGGGTGTTCGCCGCGATCGGCGACCACGACTACCGCCATCAGGTAGCGGTCTGGCGTTCGGTGCTTGAAAGGATCGGCCCGCCCGACCTGTATCACGTTCATCATCTGACCCACGTGAACGACGCACTGCTCACGTTCAGCCACGTTCCCGTCGTGGTCCATCTGCATGGCACCGAGCTGAAGATGTTGGCCGAGATCTGCGGCGCTCGAGCAGGCTCTTGGCCCCATGCGTCGGCGTGGCAGCAACGCCTCATCGCGTCCGCTCAACGAGCGAGCCGCCTGATCGCGGTCTCGCCCAGCGATCGCGATTTGGCGATCGAACTACTCGGAGTCGAACCTGGCTCTATCGAGGTGGTGCCAAACGGCGTGGACCTAGGACAGTTCTCGGTGGACCCGATCCCACCCGAGGAGCGGTTGGCCCGCTGGAGCGAATGGCTGGTCGACGATCCGCTCGGGTGGGACGAGTCAGGAGTGGCCGGCTCTGTCCGCTACTCAGCTCGCGACCTGCGCCGCGGTTTCGTCCATCCGATCAGTGGAGAACCGCTGCCGGTCTTGCTGTTCGTGGGGCGGTTCCTCGGCTTCAAGCGAGTGCCGCTTCTGGTCCGTACATATGCCCAAGTCCGGGCCACGTTGGGTCCGGCGGCTCCACCCTTGGTGATCTGGGGAGGTCACCCCGGCGAATGGGAGGGCGAGCACCCACACACGGTGGCAGCCTCGCTCGGAGTGGATGGGGTGTTCTTCGCCGGCTGGCGCGGCCACGACGACCTTTCTGTGGCACTGAACTGCTCCGACGTGTTCGTGGCGCCCTCCGTTGAAGAACCATTCGGGCAGGTGTACCTCGAGGCGATGGCCGCCGCCTTGCCGGTCATCGCCACCGACTCCGGTGGCCCCCCCTCGTTCATAAACACCGATCCGGCCCAACCCACCGGCTGGCTGGTGACCCCAGACGCGCAAGGCGAGCTCGCGAGGGCCATCATCGCAGCAGCCTCCAACTCAACCGAACGCCAACGGCGCGGAAGTCGTGGCCGTGCGCTCATCGAACGCAACTTCGACTGGAACCGCATCGCTCAACAGGTCGAGACGATCTACCTCCACACGGTCGCCAACTCATAGCGCCGGCCGATAGCAGCCCTCCCCAACGACGAGTCACCGAAGTGTCGCCGGACGCCGCACGTGACCTTCGACTCCAAAGCAAACCCTCGGTCCTCTTTCGCCGATGATCGGCGCCCGGTCGGCTACACGACCGAATCGATGAGCCCGGTCAGTCGAGCTCGGTGAGCACCTCACCGATGATCTTGGTGGCCTGGTGGGCCGGCAACGGGTCACCGCCCTCGGCCTCGGCCACCTCGGCGGCGAAGTCCTCCACCGCATGAACACCACCAGCGAGGACGTGGCGAAGGGCCTCACCGCTCGCCTCCGGATCATCGAGCGCCCCGACCGCCTCGGCCGCGCTGGCGTCGGAGGTGGCCAGGACGTGGATCACGTTCATTGCCTCTTCCCTCCCTGTCGCCGTCGACACGGCGGGCGCTCGGTCGGGGTTCTGCTCCAGGTCCCACTCGGCCAGCGCTTCGTCGTAGCCGCCCTCACCGGGATGCAACACACGCGTGGTGGCGGCCGTCCGCTCCTCGGCGGTCGTGTCTTCATCACTCGCGTGGTGTCGGACGGCGGGCACGGGCACGACGAGCGTACCGTCGTCATTGCGGATGATCTCCATAGTGGTGCTCCTCTGGTGGCGGCGCCGACGGGCACCGGTGGGAGTAGTCCTACCCCGAAGGGCCCCGTCCAGAAGCGGTCTGGTACGATATCTTGTACCGCTCTCGAAGGATCGTCGTGATGGCCATCACCGCAAGCGAAGCCCGGAAGAACCTCTTCCCCTTGATCGAACAGGTCAACGCGGACCGCATGCCGGTCGAGATCACCTCCAAGCGCGGCGATGCCGTGCTCATCTCCATAGACGACTATCGGGCGCTCGAGGAGACGGCCTATCTCCTGCGTTCACCCGCCAACGTGCGGCGACTCCTGGAGAGCTTGGACCAAGCCCGCGTCGGCGTCGTGCAGGAACATGAACTTGACCGGTGAGGTACGTCTTCACACCCAACGGGCGGGATGACTATGTCCACTGGCAGACGACCGACCGGGCCACTCTGAGACGTATCAACCGACTACTCGATGACATCGCACGAGGCCCCTTCGACGGGATCGGTAAGCCAGAGCAACTGCGACACGCTCTCGCCGGCGCCTGGTCTCGCCGCATCGACGAGCAGCACCGACTCGTCTACCGGGTCGAGGGCGACGACATCGTGATCCTGCAAGCTCGCTACCACTACGGCTGAGCACCTTCAGATCCGAGGAGCGACTCCGGGTGTTGGGTGATCCGCTACTCCCGAAGCACCCCGTGGCGGTAGATTTACGCTCCGTGCCCCCCGACCCCCAGGCGTTGCTCGACGCGCTCCCGGACCCCGTAGTCGCCATCGACGCGGAGGGGCGGGTGCTCTGGGTCAACGCCGCGGGCGAGGAGCAACTCGGCTGGAATCGGCGGGAGATCGTGGGAACGTCCGGTATGGAACTCATCCATCCGGACGACATGGCGACCGCGCTGACTGCTCTCGTATCGGTGCAGGACAAGAGCTTGGGCACGCCTGTCGAGCTGCGCGTGCGCGATCGCGATGCCGGCTTCCGTCTGGTCGAATTGCGCGGACGGTCAGCCCTTGACGTCCGCGGAGTCGACGCGATCGTCCTCGTCCTCCGTGACATCACCGAGCGTCGGCGGTGGGAGGTCTCC
>JBPCMH010000441.1:0-4398 GCA_051002495.1 Acidimicrobiales bacterium | reverse complement strand
AGCGGCCTCGATGGCCTCGAACTGCTCGACGGTCGACACATCGGCACAGAGGTGCTTCATGATCTCGACCTCGACCATCTCGGCCGGAGGCGCAGCGTCGGCGGTGAAGTTGTAGGCGTGGACCATGATCAGGTCGTCCGCGTACTCATCCGGAGTACCTTCACCGCTGTTGTCCGGGTCGAGGCGGGTGTCAAGCGTGATGACACCGCTGGCTTCGACATCGGCGATCGAGCCGACCAGGGTCAGATCGTCGCCACTGCCGGGTGTGAAGCGTATCGTGCCGAGGCCCGTGGAACCGTCCGGATCCTGGGTCTCGGTGATGGTCACGATGCCATCCTCGACCTCGAAGCGGTAGTAGCTCGTGTCGAGGCAGACGTCTGCATCGAAGGAGCCGTTGTTGTCGACATCAACCATGATGTCGGTCTCGCACAGCTTGTCGTCGACGAACAGGCTGTTGCTGGACAGGATCTGCTGCCCGTTCGCGTCGAGAACGGTGAAGTCGAACTCAGCCACCTGGGCCATCGGGTCCTCATCCATCGACACGTTGGCGCTCAGGATGATGGTCGGGCAGTTGACGACGGTCGCCGCCAGTGCTGCGAAGTCCTCGTTCTCCTCCAGCCCGGTAGAGCCGGCCTCTTCGCGAGCAGCGGCCTCGATGGCCTCGAACTGCTCGACGGTCGACACATCGGCACAGAGGTGCTTCATGATCTCGACCTCGACCATCTCGGCCGGCGGCGGTGGCGCTTCAAAGTTGAAGACGTTTACGATGATGATCTCGCCGGCCTCATCCAGGACGAGGTCCGGACCATCACCAGCGAGCGGGCTCACTTCTGCCAGTGTGTAGGTATCGAGCGAAAGCTCGAGAAGCAGGATGCCGCCGTCCGTCGGATGCTCCGTACCTCCGACAGCAAACACTGCTTCGGGGAGCTCGTTCTGCTCGCTTGGCTGCGCGCAATCGCGGAAGTTGTCGAGCTCCTCAGGGTTGAAGGCCGGATTGGAGAGGCCCTCAGGCGCCTCGAACGGGCAGTAGAACTTGAAAATCTTGATCGTTCCGGTGTCCTCGCCGACAGCAATGTCGTTGTCGACGCGAATAATCGTGAACGACCCATCGTCAAGGATCTCGAACTGGATCGATCCGCCGGGGTAATCGGCCGTTGCGGGCTCAACGAGAATGTACCAGCCAGCATCGAGCGGCTGGTTCCAGACGCCGTCCGTCGTCGTTCCCGTTGCCATGGGCGTTTCGCTGTCAGCAACGCCATTCATGTCGGCGTCCGCAAAGACTTCGAAGTAGACGCCGTCCGGCTGAAGGTCACATTCGCCGACTGCCGGCTCTTCCAGCGACTGAGCACCAAGCGGCGCGCGAATCACCGGCGGATGGAAGAAGGTGGAGGCCTCTTCCTCGTAGCAAATCGTCTTGTCGACTTCGAGGGTACCGCCGCCATTTTCAAGCAGCGTATTTGTGATTGTGCAGACCACGTCTTGGTTATCATCGAGCGTGAAGTTCACGGAAACCCCAGCGGTGGCCCGAACGATCGTAGTCTCGCCAGCGACGCACGTAATGGAGCTCGTGTAGTTGGCAAGGTCTGTCGACCCGGCCGCGATCTCGCTGACAGCGACGGTGCCTTCTGCCGTTACTACGGCACCAGTTGTCCCGCCGTCTCCGACTGCTTCGGCCCTCACGACGCCATTGATCAGGAGATCGAACGTGCCAGCCGTGTCCCCGACAAGGTCTTTGATGACCGTGACGGTCTCGTCGTTCTCCTCGCCGCGACAGACATGGCTCAGACGGACGTTGCCCTCATCGGTTGAGAGATCGAGGTCCGTGACGACGACATCGGCGTCAAGCGCGAAGTAGAAGTGATGCGTGACGTTGCTATTGATCTGGCCAGGCTCGTTCCACTTGGTCGATTCCTCGCTGATCGTCCCACCGCCCTCGAGCGTGAGGGTCAACGTGATGGGCTCGGTGACGTTCTGCTGGTTGGCGATCCAGTGCAGGACGACGTCGCCGGCCTCGAGGTCGAGGTCGTCACATTCGTCGCCATCGGCTCCGAATTCTGACGTGCTGATTGGGAGCGGCTGATGGTCGAAGCCGCCACTATGTTCGGCTGCAACTGGTTGCGCGATCGCAAACAGTGACACCAGGAGGGAAAAGATGGCGACAAGCGCGAGGGCCGTTCTGGCCGTCCCGGCGGTCGCCGAAGGTACTGAGGATTGGTACATCGGTCGATTAAGGCCCCCTAGCCTACATATATGTGATGCCACGACCGCTCGGGCGGTGTGGCGCGGATGAGAGATAGACGGCGCTGGGCAGCGTGGGCGGCCTAGTCACCAATCCGCGAGATAAGCAGGATACTTACCAAAGTACTAGTACCGCTAGCGGTCGATCGCTTGCTCGCTGCGCACGATGGGTGCGGATAAGTGCACTAAGGTTGCGTTAAAGGGCCCATGACCGGTGCCAAAGTGCACCACATTAGGTGCGCGGGAAGCGTCAGGAAGTGCGGCCGCGGGCCTCGAGGAGAACGACCTGGGTCTCGTCGGGCAGCGAGCTGACGGTCACTTGGGCCTTCGGCTGACGGATCGGCTCAACGGCCATCTCGTGCAGGAACTTGTCGGCCTCGTCGAGGTCCTTGGATGCGCCGTCCACCGCGTAGTGCATCGGTATGACGATCTTTGGACCGATCTGCGCGACGACCTCCGCGGCCTCGGACGGGCTCAGCGTGGTCTCGCCGCCGACGGGAACCAACAGCACGTCGACAGGGCCGAGCTCGGTGACCTGCTCCTCGGTCAGGAGATGGCCGAGGTCGCCGAGATGGGCGATGTGGACGCCGTCGATCTCGAACGAGAAGACCATGTTGTCGCCACGGGACTGGCCGGCCTCGCCGTCGTGGTAGGTCCGCACGCCGGTGATGAGCAGATCGCTGAACTCGTACTCGCCGGGACGGGTGAGCGTCAGGCCGGCGGTGATGGAGCGGGTATACGTGTGGTCCGGGTGATCGTGGCTGATCGTGAGCAGCTCGACGTCATGCTTGCCGGCGACGAAGCCCGTCGACGGGGGGCAGGGGTCGGTGATGACGGTGGCGTCCTTGCCCTTGAGTCGGAAGCAGGCACGTCCGTACCAGGTGATCTCCATCGGTCAGTGGATGGTCGCAGCGCGCGTCGGTTCCAGGATCGGTCGCGCCGCGACATAGCACGAGCCCCGGTGCCCGCCCAATGACACCGGGGCTCGCAGGAGGGAGGGTGGAGGTAGAAACCCTCAATGGATCTCCATCTCGCAGATTGAAGAATAGGGAGGCGTTCTAAACCGGAGGCTTGCCGCACCTTAAGAAACGTGAACGTTCCGGCGTTGAGACGTCAGCGTGCGAGAATGCGCCGATGTCTGCCCCCCAGCGCTTCGCGGTCATCGCCGTGGCGCTCATCGTCATCATCGGGATCGCCGTCCTTGGCCTCGGGGCTGCCGGTGCACCCACCGCCATCGGTCCCGACGCCAGCTTCAGCGCCAGCGCCAGCGCGGAGCCCAGACCGACGACGAGCGCGGCGCTCGCACCGTCGACCGAGCCGCGCGCGAGCGCCGGACCGCCGTCGGCCGAGGAAGAGGAGGTCCTGGCCGCGCTCGCCGAGATCGAGCAACAGGTGATCGCCATACGGGGCCTACCATCGGCCGAGATCGGTCCTGCCGAGCTGATCACGCGTGACGAGCTGGGCGTCGAGCTCCAGGAGCTGTTCGACGAGGAGTACCCGCTTGACGAACGAGAGCGCGACAACTTCGTATTGCGCGCGCTCGGCCTGCTGGACCCCGACGAGGACGTGGCCGAGCTCCAGCTCCAACTGCTGGGCGACCAGGTGCTCGGCTTCTACGACGACACCGACCAGCGCATGGTGGTCGTGACCGATGCGGGCCTGGATGCCGCGGCCAAGCTGACGTACGCGCACGAGTACACGCACGCCCTCCAGGACGCCGCCTTCGGCCTCGACTCGCTCGAGACCGATGCGGTCGGCGAGGATGATCGGTCTCTTGCGCGCGTCACCCTGATCGAGGGCGACGCCACCGTGACCATGCTCGCCTGGGCGCTCAAGCATCTGACGCCGGAGGAGCTGATGACGATCGGGACCGGCACGATCCTGCCGGACACCACCGGCATCCCGTCGTGGATGATCAACCAGCTCCAGTTCCCGTACACCACGGGCCAGATATGGATCGGCGCGATGTCCGGCGAGCCGCTGGACCCCGACTTCAGCGAGGTGGATGCCGCCTACGCCGATCCGCCCGACTCGACCGAACAGGTCATGGATCCGACCCTCGAGGCATGGAACAACCGCGAGCAGCCGGTCGCAGTGGAGCTGTCGGACGTTGCCTCCGAGCTCGGCGATGGGTGGGAGGAGGTTGACTCGTCACCGGTG
>JBPCMH010000440.1:0-12326 GCA_051002495.1 Acidimicrobiales bacterium | reverse complement strand
CATCCCGATACCGATCGATGCGCACTCCGTGCTCGGCGAGCGCGACCGCCGAAGCGAGGTCGTCCGCGGCAAGGGCGGCGGTTGCGCCAAGCTCGGCCGTGTCGGCCGCTTTCAATCGAAATCGATCGCGGTCGGCCTGCACCCATTCAGCCGCGCCCTCGTCCTCGAACAAGTCGGCCGAATGCAGTGCGACCGCTTTCCGAGCCGCCACGATCGCGGTCAGGTGGTCGTCGCGTCTGCTCGCCTCGGCAGCCGACGACACCGCTGATTCGAAGGCCCGCACATCGGTGGAATCGGTTGCCGGAAGGACAAGACGGTAGGTGTCGCCCTCGCGGACAAGGATCGACGCAGCCCCACGCCCCACGCCCGGCTCCAGGTGATGGCGAAGTGACGAGATCGCTGTCTGCAAGTTGCGGGTGCCGACCTTGGCCGTGATGTCTCCCGGCCATAGGGAATCAATGAGCTGATCTCTGTGGACCTGCTCTCCCGCGTGGAGGGCGAAGTACCGCATCAGCGATCGCACGCGCGGCTTCATAGCGGTCAGATCGATTTCTTGGCCGGCGATGGTCGCCCGGAGCGAACCGAAGCAAAGAACCGCCAGTCGGGACTCCTGATCGGAAACGGCCTCGGCCGTTCCGCCGAGCGAGGCGACCGCGGCGAGAAGGTCGGATGCCCGTGCGCTGTCGCCGACAGCCAGCTCGGCTTGGGCGGAGAGGTCGAGCAGGCGCCGCTTCAACTCCGTGTGACCACGGAGCCCGGAAAGTGCCTCGAGCGAAGCAGACGCCCAAAAGATGGCGTCCTCGTAAGCGGCGTGATCGAGGGCCTGTGTGGCTGCTCGGCGACCAAACGCGGCGGCCTTGGCCCGATCCCCGGTCGCCGCGCCAAGCAGCAGGTGGTGAGCAAGCTCTGGCACCCGGGGCTCGACGAGCGGCGCACTTATCGCCTCGATGGCCTCCCCCACCACGGTGTGACACCGAGACCGTTCCGCGACCGGCACCGCGCCGTAGAGCGCTTCCTGCAGCAGTCCGTGGGTGAAACGGTACGTGGCGGGCGCTGGCCCGTCTTCCTCGACCAGTTGGGCCTCACAGGCTTGACCGATGCAGCCCATCACATCGACGCCCGGAGCGGCAACGGAAGCCTCCAGCACGCCGAGACTGAAGGTGCGGCCGATGACCGCAGCAACATCGAGCACCCTTCGGCAGTCGTCAGGGAGTGCGGCGAGCCGGCCGAGGGCCAGATCGCGGAGAGACGGTGGCAGCCGCAGGTCGCCGCGGCCAAGCTCGCCGAGCTGGCCCGAACGCTCGGCGGCGAGCATGCGCGCGATCTCAAGGATGAAGAACGGGTTGCCCTCGGTCAGCTCTGCCAACGCCTCGACCAGCGGTCCGGCAGGTTGTTCGCCCGTCGCGTCGATAACCAACGCTTCGACGTCGGCGACGGCGAGCCCGCCGAGTCGGAGCCGGCTCGCTGCGGTCAGTCCAGCCAGGCCGAGCTCGCCGCGCTCCTGGTAGGCGCCCACGAGTACAACGGGCTCAGCCACCAACGCACCGGACAGGAAGGAGAACAGGTGCATGCCCGTCGCGTCGGCGAGGTGCAAATCGTCGATGACGATCACGAGCGGTCCTCGGGCGGCGACACTGCGCAAGAAGACGGCCGTGGCCTCGAACACTTCCTGCTGGGTGGCTTCGGTATCGATGTCGAGATCGACGTTCGGCAGCAGCTCGGGCAGCTCTGGGACGAGGCGGCTGAGCGCGGCCAGGTTTTCCGAGCGGACCGGGTCGGCGACGAGATCTCGGCTCATGATGTGTGACCGCACGATCTGGCCCCACACCCAATACGGCCCGGCCCCACTCGAGGCTTGCGCCCACAGGACGGACACGCTGGAGGACTCGGCATGGGCCGCGAGGTCTTCGGCCAGCCGTGTCTTGCCGATGCCAGATGGCCCAGTCAGCAGAATGGTTCGTCCGCGGCCACTCCCGAGCCCATCGACGTAGGCGTGCAACTCGTCGCGCTCCCGGTCGCGGCCGACCAGTCGACGCCGAGCGCCGGCCGAGCCGGGGCCGGTCGCGGAGCCGAGGAGGCGGCCGATGTCGAGACCGGTGCGGTCGCCAATCTCCCGCGCGGTCCTGATGTGCGCCTCCGCGTGCGCGCCGTCGGCGATACAAAGAGCCACCAAGGCCAGGGCCAACGCACCCGGTACGACGGCACTCCGGGCCCGGATCTCGGCATCGCGGGCCAACACCACGGCGCCAGGCCGACGCTCCCGAGCGGCGGCGAGGGCTCCCGCGGATCTTGCCCATGCTTCAAGCACCGGGGCGCCGACACGCCGAAACTGATCAGCCACCTCGCCGAGATCAGCCGCCGGACGGCCGCCCGCGAGCAAGGTTCGCATCGAGCCGAGCAACTCCGAGAGTGGACCAGCCCACGGGTCGCCCTTGTCTTCGCTGCGGCGGCTCGTTCGCTGCCCGCGCACGAAGCCGCGGGCGAGCTGGGCGATCCACGGGAGACCGAGAACATCGGCCCGCTCACCAACGCCGTCGAGTTCGATCACCACCGGCTCCCCGGCCAGCATCCGCGCCACCGCGTCTACAAGCTCGATGCCGAGCGTGAGCGGAGCCGACACCGGCAGGCCTTCGAGCTCGGTGAGGGCCCGCCGCGCCGACCGCACCTCGCCTGCAAGTACCAGGCCCGTCGCCCTCGCGAAGGCGTCCTCCGGAGTCTCCCCTCGCAACCCGGAGACGGCTGCGACAGGATCCCGCCGCGTGGCCGCCCGCAGGGCGCCGGTCCAGTCAGAGCCAGGTACGGCGATGGGTTCAAGCCACATGGTGAGCGCTCGGCGCTCCCGGCGGCACAGCTCAGCGCTTTGGCCCTGCGCGAACATCTCCTCGGCCCGCTGATAGGCGTCGATCGCGGCGGTCCATCGACCGATAGCGAGGTGGCGACGGGCGCTGCCGAGCAGCAACCACGGGTCCTGGTCGGTCAGGGCGCTCGGGAGCAGCTCAATCCAATCGCTGGCACTGCCGTCGAGCGCGGCCTCGCCTTGGCCGCCGAGCAGTCGGGTCACTGTGTCCCAATCCTCGGCGCGGCAGTACGCACGGAGTGCATCGGGCACCGCCCCTGCCGCTTCGAGTAGGACACCCGCGGTGCGGAACCGGTCCCTGGACTCCGTTTCCCCGTGCGAATCGAGCAGCGACGCCTCGAGATGGGATCGCAACACTTCGTGGTAGCGGAACGCACCGCTGCCGGTGCTGTGGGTGAAAAGGCGGGCCTGTTCCAGCTCAGCCAGCACCTTCGCGCTGTCCCCCCGTCCGGTGACCGCGTCGCACAACTCAGGGGTGAGCCGACCGAGCACGCTGGTCGCGACAAGGAACTCACGCAGATCCGACGGGAGCTGGTCGACCACGTTCGCGGCGAGGTACTCCTGCATCAGCCGGGAACGGCGACCGAGCTCGGTGAGCAGCCGACCTCGGTCGAGGGCGGACTGGCCCTTGGTGGCGAGGTGGAACAGCTGAAGCCCAGCGGCCCAGCCCTCGGTACGTCGTGTCAGTTCGGCGAGCTGATCGGGTGGGAGGGGCTCGCCGTAGAAGTCGCGGAACAGGCGCTCCACCTCCCAGAACCGGAAGCGGAGGTCTTCTGGGCCGACCTCGAGCAGATGGCCCGCCACGCGGAGCCTGCTCAGGTTGATGCCAGGCGGCCGTCGGGCGGAGGCAAGGATGGCCCAGCCCGGTGGGAGGTAGTCGATCAGGCGCTCGATTGCGGCCTCGGCTTCGGTGCCCCACAGCGCGTCGATCTCGTCTATGACGATGAGTCCGCCGGGTCCGCTCCAGGCGCTCAGGGCTTTGAGCAGGTCGTCGACCGACTCCCATCCGGTGGCCAGGCCATCGAACCGACCATCGCAGCCTCGCTCGATGTGGGCCAGCAACGCTTGCTCAGTGGCGTCGGCGGGCTCGGCCCGGTACCACGCCACGGGCACCTCAACCTGGGCCGCGAACTGGGCGAGCAGCGTCGTTTTACCCGATCCGGCTGGCGCCACGATCAGCCCGAATCGGTGGGTCCAAAGGTCGGCCAGGGTGTCGTGAAGGCGATCACGCGAGACGGCGCGCAACTGCGGCGCACGTACCTTCGCCTCGATCACGCTGCGACCGACCAACGACCCACCCTTCCGCCCTCGACAACGAACCCAGGCTGCCCGCTGGCGCCGCCACGCCATTGGGACTGGTGCCCGAAAGGGTAGGCGAACTTGCCCGTGCATGCATCCGGAACCGGAAGAGCCAGAAGGTCAGGCGTGGCTACAGGTCGTCGACCCAGGTGCGCAGCCGCTCGATGGTCGATACCGGATCCGGTCCGACCGGCGCAACGTTGAGCACGGTCACCCCTGCCTCCTTGTAGGCGGCGAGGCGTTCCTTGACATAGCCCTCAGGGCCAACCAGCGAAGTCTTCTCCAACAACTCTTCGGGGATCTTGGCCGCAGCCTCGTCCTTCTTGCCGTCGAGGTAGAGATCTTGAATCTCCTTGGCCTCAGCTTCGTAGCCGTAGCGGCAAGCCAAGTCGTTGTAGAAATTTCGACCGCGGGCGCCCATGCCGCCGATGTACAGCGCCAAGCCCGGTCGGCCGAAGTCGCGCACGTTCTGAACATCGTCGCCAATCGCCACCATGCCCCCGGCTGCGACCTCGAGAGTCCCGAGGGAGCCGTCGCGGTTGGCCGCCCCCTTGGCCAGCGACTCCCCCCACACGTCGTTGGCTTTCTCGGGCACATAGAAGATCGGCAGCCAACCGTCGGCCACCTCTGCGGTCATCTGCACGTTCTTCGGCCCGATCGATGCCACCCAGATCGGGATGTGGTCGCGCACGGGATGGGTAATGAGCTTGAGTGGCTTACCGAGGCCGGTGCCCTGATCCGGCGGCAGGGGGATCGTGTAGGAGTCTCCGTCGTGCTCAACGCGCTCGCGGCGCCACACCTGACGGCAGATCTCCACGATCTCCCGCGTGCGGCCCAGCGGCTTGTCATACGGCACTCCATGCCAGCCCTCGATCACCTGCGGTCCAGATGCGCCAAGGCCAAGAATGCAGCGCCCGTCGGACAGCAAATCAACCCCGGCCGCGGTCATGGCGAGAAGGGTGGGCGTGCGCGAGTACAACGGCAGGATGCCCGACGCGATGTGGACGCGCTCGGTGCGGGCCGCGATGTAACCCATGAGAGACACCGCATCGACGCCGTAGACCTCGGCGACCCACACGATGTCGAGCCCAGCCTGTTCGAGCGTGACCAATTGGTCGACCGACTCCTTCATACCGCTGGCGTACCCGAGTTGCATCGCGATGCGCATGGCGACTCCCTTTCTTGACCGCTTGGTCAAGTAGCATCGCCCGTGTGAGCCGGCCGCGCAAGCAGGAACAAGAACCCGCGTCCGACGAGGTCACCGAAGTCGCTCCGAACGTGTTGCGCATGCAGTTGCCGATCCAGATGCCAGGGCTCGGACACGTCAACACCTATGCGCTGATCGACTCGACTGGGGTGGCCATCGTCGACCCGGGACTACCCGGTCCGCTGTCGTGGAAGGCGCTGCAGGACCGGCTCAAGAAGGCCGAAGTGGCGGTCCGCAACATCCACTCGGTGATCATCACCCACTCCCACCCTGACCACTACGGCGGCGCGGCCCGACTGGCCAAAGACGCCGACGCGTCGGTGGTGGCCCACGCCGCCTTCCGGAACTGGTGGCACGGGCACACGACCGGTGATCCATGCGACGTAGCCGACCTTGAACCCGATGACCTCCTCCCGCCGCGCGAGGACGGCTCTCCCCCCGACATGATGACGCCGTGGGGTGGGAAGTCCTTTCGCCCTCCCATGAAGCGCCGGCTCATGTTCCGCCTAATGCGTAGTCGGATGAGCCATCGATTCGGCCCGCCGCCGGTCACCTCCCCGCTTCGCCACGGCGAGATGATCAAGCTCGCCGGTCGCGAGTTCTTCGCGGTACACACGCCGGGCCACACGCTCGACCATCTGTGCCTGCACGATCCGGAGGCGGGGCTGCTCCTGTCGGGCGATCATGTGCTGCCGACGATCACGCCGCACATCTCCGGAATGAACGCCGGGCGCGACCCGCTGTCGCTGTTCTTCGACTCGCTTGATCGCGTCGCCGCGCTCGACGACGTGACCAAGGTGTTGCCCGCCCACGGCCACCCCTTCGACGATCTCGCCGCACGAGCGAACGGGATCAAAGACCACCATCACGAGCGGCTGCAAAAGTTGCACGACGTCGCGGCCGACATCGGGCGAGGCACGGTCGAGGACTTCTCACATCACCTGTTCCGCAAGGAGAGGTGGGGCTCGATGGCCGAGAGCGAGACCTACGCACATCTGGAGCACCTTCGCTTCCTCGGCCAGGCCGAGCGTCACGACCCCGGCGACGGGATGCTCGTCTACGAACTCGACCACGCCGGCGCGCCGGCGTAACGGACGGCTCCCAGGGCACGCTGCCGGGGCCTCCTTTAGGGTGGCCCCATGACCTACCGCACGCTGGGACGTACCGGAATCAAAGTCAGCCCCTTCTGTCTCGGGGCGATGATGTTTGGCGGCTGGGGTAACCCAGATCACGACGACTCCATCCGCGTGATCCATCGCGCCATCGACGGTGGGATCAACTTCATCGACACCGCCGATGTGTACGGCGCGGGCGAGTCGGAGGAGATCGGCGGCAAGGCGCTCGTTGGCCGGCGTGACGATGTGGTGCTCGCCACCAAGTTCCACGGCCAGATGGGTGAGGGGCCGAACAACCGAGGCAACTCCCGACGGTGGATCATCGCCGAGGTCGAAAACAGCCTCCGGCGGCTGCAGACCGATTACATCGACCTTTACCAGGTGCACCGTCCCGATCCCGCCACCGACATCGAAGAGACCCTGTCGGCGCTGAGCGATCTGATCCGACAAGGCAAGGTCAGGGCCATCGGCTCGTCGACGTTCCCCGCGCACGAGATCGTCGAAGCTCAATGGGCAGCCGAGCGTCGAGGATATGAGCGATTCCGTTGTGAGCAGCCGCCGTACAGCATCTTCGCCCGTGGCATCGAGGCCGACGTGCTGCCGATGTGCCAGAAGTACGGCATGGGCGTCATCCCGTGGAGCCCGCTGGCCGGAGGCTGGCTGAGTGGGAAGTATCGCAAGGGCATGGACCAGCCAACCGACGGGCGGGCGGCCAGAGCGCCAGGGCGCTTCGACCTCTCGAAGCCCGACAACCAACGCAAGCTCGACGCCATCGAAGCGCTCGACAAGATCGCCGCGAACGCAGGCGTGCCGCTGATCCACCTCGCGTTGGCCTTCGTCATCAACCACCCGGCGGTGACCTCAGCCATCATCGGCCCGCGCACGATGGACCAACTCGAGGGACAGATCGCGGCCATGGAGGTGTCCCTCGACGCGGAGACTCTTGATGCCATCGACGAGATCTGTCCGCCAGGCACCGATCTCGTTCCCGGCGAGATGGGTTGGACACCTCCGGCCATCGCCGCAGCATGGCGTCGGCGGCGGCCAGCGTCGGCTCGGTGACCGACGGCGGCGGGCGCTCTGGTCCGCTGTCTGACATCACCGTCATCGAGGTGGCCAACTGGGTGGCGGGTCCGAGCGCTGGCGCCATCTTGGCCGACCTGGGCGCGAACGTGATCAAGGTGGAGCCGCTCGACGGCGACTCGATGCGGGGCAAGCTCCGCCAGCCGATCGTCGAGGATGGCTCAGCCGCCGAGGATGTGCCGTTCCAACTCGACAATCGAGGGAAGCGGTCGATCGCGGTGAACCTTGGCGACGAACGCGGGTCGGCGCTCGTGCGCGAGCTCGTCGCCAAGGCTGATGTCTTCATCACCAACCTGTTGCCTGGTCGGCTCGAGCGCTTCGGACTGGGACCGGAGCAGTGGCGCGAGTCCCGTCCGGAGTTGATCTATGCGCTGATCACTGGGTACGGGTCGGCCGGCCCTGACGCCGACCGCATCGGCTTTGACCTGACCGCATTTTTCGGGCGCGGTTCCATCATGAGCTTGATGGCCGACCCCAGTGGCGAACCCCCGGCGTTCCGACCAGGGCAAGGCGATCATCCGACCGGCCTCGCGTTGTTGTCGGCGATCCTGGTGGCGCTGCGAGTGCGAGACCAGACCGGGCAAGGCCAAGTGGTTGAGACCGCTCTCATGCGCACTGCGGCATGGACCATCGCGTGCGATGTTGCGCCGGCACTGGTCGACAAGCGGCAGCCATCCCTTCGGGCTCGCAAACAGGCCATCAGCCCAATGAATACGCGGTACCGATGCGCGGACGGCGTGTGGGTCAACCTGGCCACGCTCAACCAGTTCTTGTGGGACAAGTTGTGCGCGGCCATCGAGCGGCCTGACCTAGTCGAGGATGAGCGCTTCGCGACGCCAGCTGCTCGCTTCCGCAACAACTGCGAGATCATCGGCCTCCTCGATGAGGAGTTCGCTAAACGTCGGTTCGATGAGTGGGTGGCGCCGCTGGATGCCACCGGCATCATCTGGGGCAAGGTGGCAGAACTGCCGGATCTGATCGAAGACCCGTCCGCCCGAGCCATGGAGATGTTCGTGGAGGTCTCTGACGAGCGAACCGGTGACCGCTTCGAGACCTTGGCCGCGCCGTTCGCCATGTCGTCCTCTGAGGTTCGGGTGCGCGGCCGAGGCCCTGGCATCGGTGAGCACACCAACGAGGTGTTGGCCGAAATGGGAATCAGCCCACACAGGATCGCTGCTCTCCAGGACGGCGCCGTCATCCGCACCGAGGCCATTACCCCGCCCGCACCCTGATCCCGCCCGCACCCTGATCCCGCCCGCACCCCGATGGGCCGTTCAGACCAGGCTGTCGGCCCACGCTTGGTGCAACGCGGCGTACCGACCGGTTTCGTCCCCCAGCAGATCGGCCGGCGAACCGTCCTCGACGATGCGTCCGTCGTCGACCACCAACACCCGATCGGCGATCTCGACGGTGGTGAGCCGGTGGGCGATGATGACCGCGGTTCGATCGGCCAACAGCGTGCGCAGGGCCTGCTGCACCAACCGCTCGGAGGGGATGTCGAGTGAAGAGGTGGCCTCGTCGAGGATGAGCACCCTCGGATCAGCCAGGAAGGCTCGGGCGAAGGCCACCAACTGACGCTGGCCCGCCGACAGTCGGCCGCCCCGCTTTCGCACGTCGGTGTCGTAGCCATCGGACATGGCGCTGATGAACTCGTGGGCGCCGAGGATCCGCGCGGCCTGCTCGATTTCGTCGCGGCTCGCGTCGGGCCGACCAAACCCGATGTTGTCGGCGACCGAGCCGGTGAACAGGAAGTTCTCCTGAGTAACCATCGTGACGGAGGCCCGGATTGTGTCGTCGCTGAGGTCCCTCAGGTCGACTCCATCGAGCGTCACCCGACCACCCGTCGGGTCGTAGAAGCGAGCGATCAGACGGGCGAGCGTGGTCTTGCCCGCCCCAGTGGCACCGACGAGGGCCACCGTCTGTCCAGCCGGGATCTGAAGATCGACCCGGTGCAGCACAGGTCGGTCCGGGCGGTACGAGAACTCCACGCCGTCGAACGTGACCGCGCCGGCAGGCTCGGGAGCAGGCCGGGGGCTCTCAGGCTCGGCCACACCGGGCTGTTCGTCGAGCACGCCGGAGAGCTTCTCGAGCGCCGCCGTTGCCGCTTGCAGCAAGTTGTAGAACTGGCTCAGATCCTGGACCGGCTCGAAGACCCGGCGAACGTAGACCAAGAACGCGGCGAGCACGCCGATCGTCATCGCTCCGTCAAGGACGCGCCACGACCCGATGAGCAGGGTCACGGCGACGCTGGCCCGCCCAATGCCGGCGACACCGGGGCCGTAGACCGCGGAGAGCTTGTTGGAGTCGATGTTGGCCGCCAGATAGCGACCGTCGACGTCTTCGAAGATGGCCTGGTTGCGAGGTTCGCGACGGAAGGCCTGCACCGCCTGGATCCCGCCGAGCGATTCGACGAAGTGCACGATCACCAGCGCGACGGCTTCCCGTGTGCGGCGATAGACGTCCTCGGCCCGACGGCGGAACCAGATGGTCAGCGCGACCACTGCGGGCAGGATGCCCAGGACCACCGTCGCCAGCAGCGGATCCATGATGAACAGAATGGCGGTGATCCCGACCAGGGAGAGCACACCGGTCGTCACCGAGAGCAACCCGCTCGACAGGAGATCGCTGATGGCCTCGACGTCGGAGGTCAGCCGGGCGATGACCCGACCAGACGTGTACCGCTCGTGGAAGGCCAGGCTCAACCGCTGAAAGTGATCCATCAGCCTGGTGCGAAGGTCAAGCAGAACGTCCTGGCCCAGCCGACCGGAAACGATGACGAACAGATACTCAAGAACGGCCCGGACGACCACGACGGCGAGGAAGATCGAGACGATGACGACGATCGGGGTGGCGTTGCCGTCCTGCAGCGGAGGGATGCCACGATCGATCCCTACCTTGATGAGGTAGGGACCAGCCAACTTGGCCGCCGTCTCCACCACGATGAGCACTGACCCGCCGACGAGCAGCGGCTTGCGGGGCGAGAGCAGGGCCACCAGCAGGTCGCGACTGCGGCTGCGCAAGAACCCGCGCAGGCCGCTGGAGAGGTGGTCGGCGTCTTCGGCCGCCACTCCCCGCCAGTAGTCGGGCGTCACCGGCGCCGCTGGGTTGACCGCAGCATCTGTCGCCACCTCGGGGGTCACCTCCGCGGTCATGGCGAGGCTTCTTGCGCGTCGACCGATTCCTGAGAGAGAACATCCCGGTAGGCCGGGACGCTGGTCATGAGCTCGGAGTGGGTGCCGACGGCCTGGATCGTGCCGTCATGCAGAAACGCCACTCGGTCGGCGAGCGCCAGTGTCGATGGCCGGTGCACCACCAGAAGCGCGGTGACGCCGGCCAGAACCCGCCGCAGCGCCTCCTCGACCAGGGCCTCCGTGTGGACATCAAGTGCCGACAGCGGGTCGTCGAGCACCAACACCTGCGGCCGCCCGACGATGGCTCGAGCGAGAGCGAGCCGCTGACGCTGGCCGCCGGACAGCGACAGCCCCTGCTCCCCTACCCGAGTATCGAGCGCCCACGGCAGGTCGTAGACGAAGTCGGCCTGCGCGGTGGAGATGGCGACCTCGATGTCGTGGTCTGTTGCATCGGGGTGGCCCAGAAGCAAGTTCTCGCGCACGCTGGCCGAGAACAGCGTCGGCTCCTCAAAGGCCACCGCAACGTGCCGCCGGAGCGAGTCAAGACGCAAGTCACGAATGTCGATACCGTCGAGCGTGACCCGCCCGGACTCCACGTCATACAGCCTCGGCACCAGGGTGGCGAGCGTGGTCTTGCCGCTCCCGGTCACCCCTACCAACGCCAGCGTCTCACCCGGCTCAATCTCCAGGTTGATGTCGTGGACGATCTGCGCCCCGTCCGGCGCGTACCGGAAGCTCACCCCCTCGAATGTGACCCGACCCAGGGCGTGCGGCAGGGCACGGGCCTCAGCACGGTCGGCGATGGCGGGGACGGTGTCGAACACCTCGAAGATCCGTTCGGCTGCGGCCGACGCCTCCTCGGCCATCGCCAGGATCTCGCCCAATGACTCGATCGGCCAGACCAGGAGGATGAGTAGCGAGACAAACGCGACCAGGCCGCCGAGGGTGAGCAGTTCGCGTGAGACGGCATACGCGCCACCGGCCAGCACCGCGGCCAGCGCGAGGTTGGGGATCATGTCGATGAGCGCCCAGAACCGTGCCCGCAACCGCACCTGCTCCATGCTGAGGTCGTACAACTTCTCGGCTTCGGCGCGGAAACGGCCGTCGATGAGCCGACGCCGGCCAAAGGCCTTGATGATACGGATGCCGGTCGCGGCCTCCTCGATGTTGGTGGTGAGATCGCCGTCCTGATCCTGCACCTTGCGGCTCACGACCAAGTACTCCCGTTCGAACCGGAGCGAGAGCCACACCAGCGGTACCGCGGTGAGCATCGGAATGAGCGTGAGCAGAGGCTCGAGCTGCCACATCAAGACCAGCACCAGCAGGAAGGTGGCGCTGTTCACCACGAGGAACACGATCCCGAAACCGAAGAACCGTCGCACGATTCGGCAGTCGGACATCGCACGAGACAGCAGCTGGCCGGTCTGCCACTCATCGTGGAATGCCACCGGAAGGCGCTGCAGGTGGGCATAGAGGTCGTCCCTGAGCGTCGTCTCCAGCACCAGGCTGACCTGGCCGTTGATGAGCCTCCGGCTGAACGCAGCCAGGCTCTCGGCCAAGCCAAGAACAAGCGCGGCGGCAGCGAGGATGGCGATGCCGCGCCGCTCGCCGCGGGCCAGTGGGCCGTCAATGAC
>JBPCMH010000439.1:0-3897 GCA_051002495.1 Acidimicrobiales bacterium | reverse complement strand
GTGGATCGCCAACGACCGTCGCCTACGCGACCTCATCGAACAGATGCGAACCGTCGCCTCCAAAGCGACAGCACTCACCCTCAAGAACCCCGGCCGCCAAGCCACCAAGGTTTAATCGCAAGCTAAGGGACCACGACGAAACTACTTGCGCAGTCGGATCGCCTGGACCTGGGGTAAAGACACAGAAATCAGGCAAGTAGTTTCGTCGTGGTCGCTAACGGGATGATGCCGGACCCGTCCCTGGCTCAGATCGCGCCCGGGTCCGATGAATCGAAGTCGTAGAACGGTCGATGCGTGCGGGCCAGAATCAGGGCGCCAACCACACACGCGATGCCGCCGGAGACAACCGAGAACTGCGGACCAGCCACCGCCGCGACCGACCCCGATTCCAGATCGCCGACGCGCGGGCCACCCGTAACGACGCTGATCTGAATGGCCGACAACCGCCCGCGGAGCGCGTCGGGGATTCGAGTCTGCAAGACGGTGTTGCGGAACACCGCTGATACAACATCAGCCGCGCCAGCCACGGCTAGCAGCAGCAAGCCCAGTGGCAACCACTTGGCCAGGCCAAAGCCGGCGATGGCGACACCCCACGCGACCACTGCGATGACAACCGCTCTCCCCTGCCGACGAACCCGGCTCACCCAACCCGTGAACAAGGCTCCGACGAGCGCCCCAGCCCCAGGAGCAGCGAACAACAACCCGACGGTGAGTTCCCCGCCGCCGAAGAGCCCTGTGCCGAGGGCAGGGAACAGCGCTCGCGGCATACCGAACACCATGGCGTTGATGTCGACCAGGAAGACCCCCTGGATCACCCGCCGGCCCTTGAGGAAGCCGAGACCCTCAGCGATCGACGAAACGCCGGCGCGGGTGCCGCCGCCCTCGGGAGCGAGCGGTCGAAGACGGAGCACCGCCACAAACGCGGCAGCGAACGACACCACATCGATCCAGTAGACGCCGGCAAGGCCCACCTGTCCGAGCAAGATCCCCGACAGGGCAGGTCCGACCACGCTTCCAACCTGGATCAAAATCTGCCAGAGGGCATAGGCCGCAGGAAGCATCTCGGCATCATCAAACATCGAGGGGATCGCCGCGCTGCGGGCGGGCCGCTCGACGCCAGAGAAGCCGGCCGCGAGGGCGCTGAACACCACCACCGGCCAGAGGGCGGCCTTATCGCCGCGCATGGCGTTCACGGCCAGCGGCACCGAAGTCAGCGCCAACGCGACCTGCATCACCAGCAGCAGCCGTCGGCGGTCCATGGCGTCGGCCACCGCCCCGCCGACTAGGGAGCCAACGAGAAGCGGTCCGAGCTGGGCCAAGCTCACGAGCCCGACCGCGAACGACGAGCCAGTGAGGGCATAGACCTGCACGGGGACGGCGACGACGGTCAGTTGACTGCCCAGGAACGAGATCATCTGGCCGACGTACAGCCGTCGGAAGTCAGCCGAAGCCCGCAGCGGCGTGATGTCGGCGAGGACCTTCGGCACCGGCGGCACGCTACTGCCGGTCAGGGACGGTTCAGCCGCTGTTCGCGAACGAGCCACACAGGGGTGACAGCGCGGACACCTCGGCTTCTTAGGGTCAGGGCATGAACACGTACGTCAAGGTGCTGCTGGGCCTCGGGAACCGCGGGGCGGTCGAGAACGCCAGGCGCGTCTGCCACCACCGGGTGACTGAGGAAGCTCGCATTGACGCGGCGCTGCGTCGGCTGACGGTCAGAGACTTCCCCCGGTCTCCGATCGTCGGCCGCCCAGTGCGGCGCTCCGCCTGACCAACGCTCGGACGGAATTCCGTCATGACGGAGGTTTGCCCGCCAGGCGCGAGTTTCGCCGTCATGACGGCGTGGCGTCCGCCCCAGGCGGGGCCGCTCAGGCGGGGCTCAGGCGACGGCGATGAGACGGTCGATGTCGGCCATGACATCGAGGGTGTGCTCGACGAGCTCCAGTGCATGGTCGACGCGCGGCCGCTTGACGTTCCGCCCGAACCGAGGCGGCGTGACCCGTGCGTCGGCTTTGTGCTTGTCGTCGTTGTCGGCTCGATCGGCCATGACTTCTCCTGTGCCTGTTTCAGAGACGTTCTAGTCCTGACATCGACCCAAGTTGGGTTCACGCTGAGGGCTATCTGGACAAATGGTCCTCAGGGGCCATACCGGGATGGTCCGTTCAGGTGGCGCCGGGCGCGGCCGGTTGGCCGCGCACCATGCTCGGCACCCACGCTTCGCCCGATCAGATCATCCGCGCCACCGAGCTCCTGCGCCGGGCCGCGATGGCGGCCGACCTGGCCGGTCGCCCGCTGTACGCCGGCTTGCGGAGCCTCGGGTTGCCCGGAGATGGCAGCTGGGGCGATCTGTGGCGGGCCTCGGATCTCATCCGAGAACATCGGGGCGACTCCCACACCCTGGCCTGGGCGGCGATGGGACTGACCGCGGTTGAGATCACGTTGCTGACCGAGCGGTGGTGGGGCATTCCGCTCGGCACCTACGTGCGGACTCGCGGTTGGACCGACGACCAGATCGCGACGGCGAAGACCTCACTGGAGCGACGCGACTTCATCTCGGGCGACGACTTCACGCCAGCGGGCGAGGAGTTACGGGGAGTCATTGAGGAGATGACCGACCGGGGCGAGGCCGCCATTGTCAACGCCCTCGGGTCTGACGCGGACGAGCTCTTCGCCATCATCGAGCCGTGGGGTGAGGTCGTGGTCGCCGAAGGCGGATACCCAAGCCATCCTCGGGACATGACCCGCCGCTGACTGAGGTGTCGCGGCTGACTCAGCTGATGTAGAGGCGGAGCCCCTCGATGTCGACGACCACGATCCGCATCCGGTTCGTCTCGACCAGCCCCTGCCCCCGCAGAACGCGCAATGCCCGACTGACCGCTTCACGGGACGACCCGGTGAAGCCAGCCAACTCCTCTTGGGTCAGGGGGAGATCTATTTGGATGCCGTTCCCGGCTTCCCGCCCGTATCGCTCGGCGAGCTCGACCAACCGTTGCGCCACCCGCCCGGTGGCGTCGTGGGCACCGAACTCCACCTGTTTTCGCACCGAATCCCTGAGCCGGGACACGACCATTTGCAAGAGGCCGTAGGTCACCGTGGGGTGCTTTGTGAGGAACTCGGCGAAACGCTCGGCCGGGACCACCAGGGCAGACATGTCCTCGATGGCGATGGCAGCCGCCGATCGGGGAAGGCCGTCGACGGCAGCAAACTCACCGAGGAGATCGCCGGGGCCTCTGATCGCCAGCACGACTTCGCGGCCGTCCGGGGTCATCGACACGATTTTGGTACGGCCTTGCTCGATGACCAGCACCCGGTCGGCCGCTTCACCCTCAAGGAACAGCGTCGCTCCCCGGCGGAACCGCTGGCTGGTCGACATCGTCCGCAGGACCTCGATCTCGGCGGGTCGCAAGGCGGCGTGGAAGCTGCCCGGGTCGGCATCCAACGGATCGCTCACCGTGCCATCATTGTCGGCCGGGGACGGCGGTGGCCAGATTGGTCCCATTGGGACCACGACGCGAAGACCGGGGCGATGCCGAGCCGGCGGTTTCCGCCGCCCTCCGACTCGATCTCGCCCCGGCTTCGGTCTGGGTTCCCGCCGCCTTTCAGCAGTGTGCGGGGCGCGCTCGCTGTGGTGTAGGTCACATGACACACAGCGTCACATTTATTACTGGGTGCCCCCGGGGCTCGAGACCACGACCCGCGCTTTCGCTCTGATCTCGGCCGACGACGCTCCGACCAGGATGTCGAACTCTCCTGGCTCAACCCGCCATCCCTGCACCCCTGGATCCCAGTACGCGAAGGCTCGCGGTTCGAGCCCGAACCAAACCGCGACCCGCTCCCCGACGGCCAGATCGACCCACTCGAAGACCGTGAGCTCCCTGGGGGGAAGGGCGAAGCTGG
>JBPCMH010000438.1:0-4364 GCA_051002495.1 Acidimicrobiales bacterium | reverse complement strand
GTCGAGGCCTGAGCGGCATGGCCCCGCCAAAGCTCGGCGCCGGCGCGCCGGCCCCCGACTTCACGCTGGCTGGCACCGGTGATCGCGACTACACGCTGTCGGAATACCGCGGCAACCCGGTGGTGCTGGTCTTCTACCCGGGAGACAACACCCCAGTTTGCACGATGCAGCTCAACTCCTACACGAGCGACATTGATCGCTTCAACGAGGTCGGAGCGCAGGTGCTGGGCATCAGCCCACAAGACGTGGAGAGCCATGATCGGTTTTCCGATGTGCACGGGTTTCAGTTCCCGCTGCTGGCCGACACGGAGAAGCAGGTGGCACGCGCCTATGGCGTCCTCGGCCCGGTCGGTTTCTATCGACGGTCGGTCTTCGTGATCGACGCAGCTGGCGTGGTTCGGTATGCCCATCGCGCGACCGCAGGCCTCACCTTCCGACCGGTTGACGAGCTGATCGCCGCGGTCGAAGCGGCCAACACACCTCTCTCCTGATTCCGGCCGCCGGGGGGTCTTGGGCCAAGGGTCGTTGACGGCCTTCATCAGAGTGTGCCTACGCTTGCCCAATGAGACGAACCTTGATTCGCACCATCGGTGCCGCCTTCGCCGTCGCGGCGGTGGTCGTGTTCGGCGCCGGACCGGCCAGCGCGACCATCGATCCCCCCAACTCAATCGGCTGTGCGGGGTCGGCCACCATCACCGCGGATGACGGCACCGTGACCCAGGTCGACGCGGCCGATGCCGAGGTGACCGTTCCCCGCTCGGGCAACGCCGCATGGAACGGATCCATTGCGACCGTGACCCATAACCACAGCGGCGAAGTGAGCTTGGCGGTAGGTCCGGCGAACTTCGCTCTGGGCTCGTGGGGTGTCTCACCGAACGACGACGATGAGAATGCCAGGAAGGGCGTGAAGGAGATCCCTTCGACTCTCGGCGGCGTACCCCCTGGGCGCTACGTCGTCTCTGGGTTCCACCAAGGCGACGAGGGGCGCTGCTCTGGCTCGATCATCGTGGAGGTCGGAGGCAACCCGCTGACCACCCCAGCCGGCGCCGGGGCCGCGGTGGGCACGCTGGTGACCGGCGGCCTGCTCGCCATGGCCGGTCGAGAGAAGGGTGGCGTGGCATGAAGGGCCGCCCCATCCTTGGTGCAATCGCCGGTCTTCTGTTTGGGGTCTTCGTCGCCCTTGACCTGGTCTTCTTTCGGGTCGTGACGTCCGATTCGGTGCTGCTCGTCGTGCTCCCGATCGTTGGTCTGCTCGGCGGGATCGCCATCGCCGCAGCCGCGCCGTTCGGGGGACGATCCCGCGTGTCGCCAGTCGACGGCTCCGCGCCGCGAACACCCGAGGGCTGAGTTACAACTATCCGCCTGCCGGAGCGGTCCGGTTGCTAGTGTCGAACGCGTGTTCGTCCTAGGGATCGATCCCGGCGTGTCCCGGTGCGGCTACGGCGCAGTGCGGCGTACCCCTCGCGGGCCAGAGGCTGAAGCGTGCGGGGTGCTCACCACACCGAAGTCCGACCCGCTGCCCGGGCGCTTGGCCGATCTCAACCGCGAGATTCGGCTGCTCATCGCCGAGTTCTCACCCGATGCGGTGGTGGTCGAGCGGGTGTTCTTCCAGACGAATGTCCGCACCGCCATGTCGGTCGGACAGGCCAGCGGGCTCGCCCTGGCCGCGGCGGCCGATGCCGGGTGTGAGGTTGTGCAATACACCGCGAACGAGGTGAAGCAGGCCGTCGTTGGCTACGGCGCCGCCACCAAGGAGCAGGTTCAGCACATGGTGCAGGCCCTGCTCCATCTGGCCGAGCCACCCAAGCCGGCTGACGCGGCCGATGCGCTGGCCTTGGCCTTGTGCCACCTGGCCGTGGCTCCGGTTCTTGAGCGGGTCAAGCAAGCAGATCGGGGGTCACGATGATCGGCAGCGTGCGCGGGGTACTCCTGGATCGGGGGAACAAGGGCGATGTCCTCGTCGAGGCCTCCGGCGTTGGCTACCGGGTGCAGGTGCCGACCAGTGCCCACGGCCGACTCGGGGATCTCGGTAGCCAGGTGTTCCTCCATATCCACACCCATGTCCGAGAAGACGCCATCGTGCTATTCGGGTTCCCCAGTCGCGACGAGCGCATCAGCTTCGAGCTGCTCATCGCCACCCACGGCGTCGGGCCTTCGGTGGCGCTGGCCATCTTGTCGGTGCATTCGCCGGCCGCCCTCCAACGGGCGGTCGCAACCGACGACGTCGATGCGCTCACCATGGTGCCCGGGATCGGCAAGAAGACCGCGGCCCGGCTACTTCTCGAGCTGAAGGCCAAGCTCGAGTTGCTCGACGCCGATGTCGACCTGAGCGGCGCGGCCGACCAGGGTGGCTCGACGCGAGCCGAGGTCCGCGCCGCCCTTGCCGGGCTCGGATACGCGGCGGATGAGATCCGCGAAGCGGTGCGCGACCTGCCCGACGAAGGCACCGTTGAAGACCATCTGCGTATCGCCCTCCGACAGTTGGCCGTCAGTCGGTGACCCGCCACGAGATCCTCGCCCCCGAGCCCGGCCCCATCGAGGTGGCCGAGGAGACTGGCCTTCGACCGAGAAATCTGACCGAGTTCGTCGGTCAGCCCGAGTTGAAGGAGCACCTCCAGATCGTCCTGGAAGCGGCCAGGCGGCGCGGCCAAGCGGCCGACCATCTGCTGTTCGCCGGTCCCCCCGGTCTGGGCAAGACCAGCCTGGCAGGCATCGTGGCCGCCGAGATGGGCGTTGGCATCAGGGTCACCTCCGGCCCCGCCCTCGTTCGGGCCGGCGATCTCGCCGCGATCCTGTCCGATCTGCAAGAGGGCGATGTGCTCTTCATCGATGAGATCCACCGCCTCGGTCGTGCCGTCGAGGAGATCCTGTATCCGGCGATGGAGGATTTCGTCCTCGACATCGTGCTCGGCAAGGGACCAGCAGCCCGCAGCGTGCGCCTGCCGCTGCCGCACTTCACGCTGGTTGGGGCCACCACTCGTACCGGCCTCATCACCGGCCCCCTGCGCGACCGATTCGGGTTCGTGGCCAGGCTCGACTACTACGCCACGGCCGATCTCGACGAGATCATCCGGCGTTCGGCCCGCATCCTGGAAGTCAAAGTCGACGACGATGGGGCGACCGAGATCGCAGGCCGATCGAGGGGCACGCCCCGCATCGCCAACCGCCTGCTGAAGCGGGTCAGAGACTTCGCCGAGGTACGCGGCGACGGCCACGTGTCTCTGGCGGTGGCCCGAAACGGTCTCAAGCTTTTTGGGGTCGACGAACTCGGGCTCGACAAGGTCGACCGTTCGATCCTCGACGCGGTTTGTCGTCGGTTCGGAGGCGGGCCGGTTGGCTTGTCCACCCTGGCCGTCAGCATCGGGGAGCAACGGGAGACGGTGGAGGACGTCTACGAGCCGTTCCTGCTCCAACTCGGCCTACTGATGCGCACCCCGAGGGGACGGATGGCAACACCAGCGGCGTTCGCTCACCTCCACCTCGAAGCACCGCCGGACGCCCCAACCGTATCGAGCCTGTTCGACTGAACCCCTGGCCGCTTGGGGCCATCGCGGCCGCACCCCTAGCCTCGGCCGCTGGTGATGGACGAGTTCGACTACCCGCTGCCCGCCGAGGCGATTGCCCAACACCCGGTCGAGCCGCGCTCGTCGGCCCGCCTGCTCGTCGGCCTCGATCCGTTCTCCCCCGCGCATCGCACAGTGGCTGACCTGCCGAGCCTGGTCGGTCAGGGAGACCTCCTGGTGGTGAATGACACCAAGGTGCTGCCCGCCCGGCTGCGGCTACACAAGCCGACTGGGGGAGCGGTTGAGGTTCTACTCCTCGAGGATCGCGGCGCTGGCGTCTGGGAGGCCCTCATCCGTCCCAGCAAGAAGGTTCCAGCCGGTTTGCATCTCTTCAACCGCGACGTGCCGGTGGTCGAAGCGGGGGAGCATCTCGACGGGGGGCGACGCCTTGTGCAGCTCCTGGCCGATCCGGCCGATCACGGCAGGGTGGCGCTCCCGCCCTACATCAACGCTGAGCTCGACGACGACGAGCGATACCAAACCGTCTATGCGAATCGACCGGGATCGGTCGCCGCGCCGACCGCCGGCCTTCATCTCACCGATGCTGTGCTGGATGCGTGCCGCGATCGTGGGGCCAAGACCGCGACAGTTGATCTGGCGGTCGGGTTGGACACCTTCCGACCGGTCACGGCCGACCACTTCGACGACCATGTGATGCACTCGGAGCGGTATGAGGTCAGCGAGGCGACCTTGGAAGCGTGCAAAGGTGCGACGCGGGTCATCGCGGTTGGCACCACCACGGTCAGGGCCCTCGAGAGCGCGGCGAGATCCGATCAGCACGGCGGTCGGACCGACCTGTTC
>JBPCMH010000437.1:0-12330 GCA_051002495.1 Acidimicrobiales bacterium | reverse complement strand
CCGGTCCCGAAGTCGTCGATGGCCAGGCAGATGCCGAGGGCCCGGAGCTCCCGCAGCTTGTTGATCGTGACCTCGGTGTCCTGCATCAACAGGCTCTCGGTGATCTCAAGCATGAGCGTCTCGGGTCGGATGCCGGTCTCGTTCAGCACCTCGATCACCTCGCCGACGAACCCTGGCTGGTGAAGTTGACGGGCCGAAAGGTTGACGCTGACTGACATGGCCCTGTGAACCGGGTACCGGTCTTGCCAGATCCGAAGTTGCTGGCAAGCGCGCAGGAGGACCTGCTTGCCGATCGGAATGATGAGCCCGCTCTCTTCCGACATCGGGATGAACTCGTCCGGCGACACGAGGCCTCGCGATGGGTGATTCCAACGGATGAGGGCCTCGACCGCGACGATATCGTTGGTCGGCAGATCGACGATCGGCTGATAGTGCACGGAGAACTCGTCACGCTCGATCGCCCGCTGCAGGTCGGCGAGAAGTTCGTGGCGTTGGATGACCGCCACTTGCATGCCGGTATTGAAGACCACCGCTCGGCCCTTGCCGTCGCCCTTGGCCGTGTACATGGCAACATCCGCGTTGCGAAGCACCTCTTCGGCTTGGGTACCGGTCGAGCCGGGGGCGATGCCCACGCTGGCCGCGAGCTTGATCGGGTCGCCATCGATCACCATCGGCGCCCGCACACATTCCAGAACCCGCTGTGCGACCTCCTCGGCGTTAGCCAACGATCCGGGGACGAGCACGGCGAACTCGTCGCCGCCGAGCCGCGCCGCGAGATCGCCGTGGTGCAGCACACCGACCAGGCGCTGGGCAACAGAGATCAGCAAGCCGTCGCCGGCGGCGTGCCCAAGACTGTCGTTGACCGTCTTGAAGTCGTCGATGTCGACGAACAGCACTGAAAAGGGACTGTCGGGTTGGGCCAGGCGCTCGTCGACGGCGTCGAGGAACGACCGTCTGTTGGCCAGGTGGGTCAGCGAATCGCGTTGACTCTGGTGCTTCATCTGTTGCTCGAGGTCGCGGAGGTGGCTGACGCTTTGCTCGAGGCGGCCGTTCTCCAACACCACACCGACGTTGTTGGCCAGTGTCTCGAACACATCGAGGTCGGACTCGTCGAAGGAGTTCAGATCGCCGAGCCGGTTGGCCACCACGACCGTGGCGATCACTCGGGCGTCGCTGCGAACAACCCACACCATGCCGTCGCGGATCCCCCGTTCGGCCAGCGACGGCACCAGCACTGCCGTGCCCTGGCGGTTGGGATAGACAACCGCTTCATGCCGAGGCAAGCCCTCGGCCCAGACTCGCTCGTCGTCGCGCAACTCGATCTTGACCATCGTCTCGATCTCACCCCCGGGCCCCAGTGAGGTCCGCAGCGCGGGATCACGTTCGTCGACGGGAAGCAGGGTGATCTCGGCTCGCTCGGCGCGGAACATCTTGCGCGCCTGGTCAAGCAGGCCGATCAGCGCCGAGTCGACCTCCGGACTGCGGTGCAGCATGCGGGTCGACTCGTAGATGAACTCCATCGTCTCGGAACGGTTGCGCTCGGCGACATAGGCGTTGTAGGCAACGAAACAAACCGCGATGGGCACGACCATGAGCCAGATGGAGCGGGGTTCGACCCACAGCAACGTGACGGCCATGAGCCCGAGCGCGGCGTTCGCCACCGAGCCGGTGATGCCAATGAGGAGCACGCGAGGAAGCTTGTCGACCTCAGGGCGTCCGCCGGACAGGCTGCTGGCGGTGGTGATGGCGGCGTGGCTAATCAGGGTGGCGACGACGATGCCGAAGATGGCGCCGCCCCAGCCCTCAGGGCCGAGGGGATCGCTGTAGACGACCTTGTTGAACACCACGCTGGCCATGACCGCGCCGAAGAAGAAGTGGCTCAGGTTGAAGGCAAACTTCAACCGGCTCTGCCGGCGGTGGACGAGCAGTGAGATGCTGGAACCCACGACCAGACCGACGACTATCGCCGCCGGGGAGCTGAAGTAGAGCCCGATGACCAGCGCGACCTCGCTCAGCGAGAACGACTGCGCGTCGCGGCGGAAGTGGAAGACCACTGGGTAGCGCTCCGCCACGTAGAACAGCAGGGCCAGGACAAACCAGGGGATTGTGAGCGGGGAGTCGAGGGTGCCGAGGTTCCGACCAACGGTCACCATGAGCACGAGACCGGCAACGTACAGCAGACCGGTGAAGGCCCAAACCTTGCCAACGCTGGTCAGCCGAGGGCGAGAAGGTTCCCCGAGCGCGGTGTTCGAGGAGAGAGAAGGAGACCGCGCCATGATCTAGAGAACGTCGGCCTGGGGCGACGCGCGCTTTAGGAGCGGGGCCGCCCCGAGCCGCTCGACTGGTTGCTCGACGCGCCCGAAGGACGTTTCGAGTCGTCCCAGCTGACTCCACGGCGTCGGTTCAGGTAGCCACACATAGTGGTGATCATATGACTCAATGTGACTAGTGTCCAGCAAAACCTTTCTGGTCATTGGTCAGCAGTGACCTTCCTCCGCCAAAGCAGCGCCGTGATGTCCTCGGCCCGGGCGGGAGTGGCGAGCACGAAACCCTGGGCTCGGGCGCATCCGAGTTTGGCCAGCAGGGTGAGCTGTTCCTGGGTTTCGACGCCTTCGGCCACTACCGGCACGTCCATCGATCGGGCCAAGCCGACGACGGACCGGACAATTGCCTCATCGGACGAGCCCGGCACCATGCTCGACACAAACGACCGGTCGATCTTGAGGAAATCCGCAGGGATGGACCGGAGCTGTCGCATCGACGAGTACCCCGTCCCGAAGTCATCGATGGCGACCAAGAAGCCGGCCGCAGTGAGCTTGGCCAGCAACGGACGAGCCAGGTCGGGGTCGGCCAGGATTGCCCCTTCGCTGACGTCGATCACGATGGCACCGGGCTCGATCCCGTGCCGGGCCGCCGTTTCGATGAGCATGTCAACCGTCTCCGGCCGGTTCAGCTCCACCGCGGAGATGTTGATGGAGAGCTCGATGTTGGCCGCCAAGCCATCTTGGCGCCACGCAGCAAGTTGGGCAACGGCCCGGTCGGCCACCCATTCGCCGAGCGCGACGGCAACGCCCGCGTCTTCTGCCGCGCCGAGAAACATGACCGGGTCCAGCAGTCCTTCGTCGAGGTGCTCCCATCGCACGAGCGCTTCCATCCCGACCACGCGGCGGTCTGCAAGGTCGAACATGGGCTGGAAGTGCAGACAAAGCTCGTCGCGGGAGATGGCGCCGATGATCGATTCGGCGACGTGAGCACCGAACACATGGTGCCCCGGGTCGCGGAGCACTGCTCTGTTCCGGCCCAGCTGTTTGGCCCGGTACATGGCCTGATCGGAGTGGTGAAGCAGCGTCTCGGCGGTATCGAGCGGCGCGGCCAGGGCCACCCCAACCGAGGCCGACACCACAGCTTCGGTCCCGCTGATCTCATACGGCGCCGCCAGGGCGGTCACGATCCGCTGGGCGACCTCCATGGCCTCGGCCGAGTTGACGATCTCAGGAAGCAGCACGCAAAACTCGTCGCCGGCGAACCGGGCGACCAGGTCTCGGTTGCGAACGCACCCACGCAGACGCCCCACCACGGCCCGCAGCAGTTCGTCGCCGCCGGCGTGGCCGAGGGTGTCATTCACCATCTTGAACCGGTCAAGGTCAACAAAGAGCAGCCCGAGGTTGCGACTCCTGGCTGCGAGGTGCTCGGTGATCTGATCCATCAGGCGCATGCGGTTGGCCACGCCGGTCAGTGGGTCGTGGAACGCCTGGTGCGCCAATAGCCGGGCCTGTTCGAGCTTCTCGGTCACATCCCGGCCGACCACATACACCAAGCCGTAGTCGGCATCAGGCGTCACCGATAGCTGCACCCAGACGAGCGAGCCGTCCTCGCGCCGGAACGGGCGCTCCTGCATGGATTCCGACGTGAGATCGAGGGGTGCGCCGTCTCCAACTCCTTCGACGACGAGATCGTCCAGCCGCATCCCGATCAGGTGAGCCTCGGCTCGACCGAGCATCGTGACAGCGGCCTCGTTCACGGTAACGATCTGGCCCTTCCTGTCGACAGTCACCATCAGGTCACGGGTCAGATGGAGCACCTGCTGCAGCGCCCGACGCTCTCCAGCCAGCTGTTGAACCAACAAGCCGAGGAACCCGCCGAGCACGGTGATCACGCCGAGTCGGAGGCTCAGGTACTCGGGGACGACGGGAATGTTGAGGCTGGCCGCAACTGCCGCGGACCAGGCCGCGGTGCTGACCCCAAACAGCAGACCGGCCGTCATGCCGCCGCGGGCAGTCCATCGCATCGCGGCCTCAACCAAAGGCAAGAGGACCACCACCCACACCACATCGCTGGGGTCGCTCAGGTTGTTGAACATGACCGCGACCACGAGCGCGGTGTCGAACGCCATGCCGATCCAACCGACAAGCCGGACCCGGCGTTCACCTGGGTTCGCTCGCAGCAGACCCCACGAGCCAAACGCGTCGACGGCTAGGACAGCAACGACAATCCAACTGACCGTGGCGCTGTCCCCGGGCTGGATCGCGGTCTGAATGCACGCGAAGACCAGAGCGGCGAGCCGAAGCTTCGCCACTGTCTTCTCCAGATCCAGACGACGTCCTGTGTCTGTTCTGGTCGATTCCCCCACCCCGGGCACGACGTCCTATCGGCCGGCGCGGACCGCAAGTGGACAAATTTGAGTCGATCGCCCCAGTGAGGTTCCGTTCTCGCGGAATTACGGGCACGATAGGGAGATGCGGACCCGTCTGTCTTCGGTTGACGTCGACGTGGAGGAGACCACCTCGACGCAAACCCCGGTGCCCACGACCGACGACGGCGATCATGACCGGTTTGCGCACTATGTCATCGGTGGTGGCGAGGCCATAACGCGGAGCATGGTGACCGGTGAGCCGGTGGTGGCCCTGTGCGGCAAGGTGTGGGTGCCGTCGCGCGATCCGACCAAGTATCCGGTCTGCCCGGAGTGCAAGAAGATCAAAGAAGACCTGGGCTGGTAGGACCCACCCAGCCGGTCAGGCTCGCGTGGCCAACCACTTCTGGGCGTCGGCCACACTGATCTCCCAGGTGGTCTGGGCGAGGAGCGGCCGGTAGCCCATCTCCTTGTTGATGCCGAGCATGGCGTCGTTTGAATCCGCGTTGCCAGTCCGGATGCTGGTGACCTCGGGGCGATCTCCGAGCACCCGAAGGGTCATGGCCGCCTTCAGCCACTTGCCGATGGCGTGGCCGCGGTGCTCCGGCTTCACACCGGTGGCGCCAATCCACACCGTCGCCGGGTCGGTCGGAGCCCAGTTGACGTCGTGGAAGCCGGCGAAGGCGCCGTCGCTCTTACGCCGCACGACAACGGTCCACATCTCGACGTCGACGGCGAGCGCCCGCTCTTCGGACTCACGCAGTTGTGCGGGGGTAAGCGTGAAGTCGTTCATCTCAATGTCATCGCGCGGTGCGGTGTTCATCACCAGGATGATGTCGACGAACTGTTCGAGGTGTTCCTCCGGGCACGGGCCGTCCCAGGTGATCAGCTCGTAGTCGGCCGCTCGGTCGGGTGCGGCCGCGATCCATCCCTCGAGCTGGGCCCGATCGATGGCGTCGACCGGCAGGTGGTTGACGTGGTTCGCCTGCTTGGCTTCGGCCCCAATGGCCTGGGCAAACAGCCGACCCTCAGGCTTGAGGTCGTTGGAGTTGCCCAGGAGTCGGGTGCGTCCCTCGGCCTCGGCGATCTCGACGAGGCGACCAAGCAGCCGGGTGGCGAGCCCCTTGCGTCGCTCTGACGGGAGCACACCGATGCCGAGCCAGAACATGTCGGGGTTCTCGTCGTGCTCGGGGTCGAAGCCGGTACCGCCACCCGCGACCAGTTGCCCCTTGGGGTCCTTGATGCGGAGCGGCCAGCTCTTCATCCGCTTGGGCGTGCTGTGGTGGGCCTTGATGGCCTCGTCAACTTGGCGGGGCGGATCATCGGGGAGGAGTTCGGCGATCAGCGCGTTGTTTAGCGCGACCCGCTCGGCGATCTCTTCGTCGGTGAACTCCCGCCAGTCCTTCTCGATCAGCTCGTAGTCGTCGGCCGATGCCATGGTGCTGCTCCCCTGCCTGGTCCGCCTCCGTTGGGCGGGACCAGCCAGTGTGGCAAACCGAACCTCGTGCTGTCAGATGGTTATCGGAGTCGCGTCTGATCCTGGGCCATTCGGATCATCACACCTTCGGCCTCGTCGCCGCTCCGGGCGCGCCTTGGGCCCGTTTGGCCCTGGCCACCTCACGGCTAAGGGCCAACTTTGGCGGCGTCGTGGACCTCTTCCGGCTGGGCCGGCTGCTCGCCGCGCAAGTTGACGATGCTCCTGCACATGCATCCACCCTCCCACGCCTGAGCCGTTCCCGCAGGGCGCGGTGGGCCCATACTTCAGCCGACCACCTCGGTGCCGGCCAACCAACGTTCGTGCAGGCGCGAGTACACCCCACCAGCGCCGACGAGTTGGGCGTGACTTCCCTGCTCGACCAGGCGCCCGGTTTCGTGGGGGAGTCGACATGGCGAGGCTCAGGCTACGGAGCGCCCACGGCAATGCCAGTCGAGATTTCGCTGGCGGCGGATCAGGACAGGCGCATCTGCATCCGGACCGTCGTGCCGGCCCCGGATGAGCGGACCTGCACGAAGTCACAGAGCTGGTTGATGAGCCAGAGCCCTCGCCCACCCTCGGCGTCAAGGTCGGGGCGAATCCGACCGACCAGCCGTTCGTCGATGCGCCCGGCGTCGGAGATCTCACAGTTGAGCCCGCGGTCGTCGATCCAGATGCGCAGCACGCCCTCGCTCCCGGCGTGGCGCACGCTGTTGGTGGCGGCCTCGCTGGCGGCCAGCACCAGGTCAGCCGACTTGGCCAGGCCAAGGCCAGCCGCGCCGGCGGCGTCCTGAACGACCTCGCGGACACCCACGAGCATTGTTGCGTTGAAGAGCAGTTGCGCGGCGTCGACGGGCGGGTCCGGTAGCGGCACGTCGAGGCCGACCGCCTCGCTGGGCACGTACCGCGCGCTGCGGGCGACCGTTCCCGCCTCTATCACCGAGGGATGGGCATCGCGGGCTCCGTCGACGACGGAAGGAGCAAGGGCGTCGAGGTCGTAGGGACACGCGAGCCGCCAAGGGCGGCCGTCCTCGAACGCGACATTGAGCAAGCGTTCATGAAGCAGGCACTCATCGATCTCCAACGGGGGCCGATCCGCGGTGATCGGTTCGCCGATGCCCCGAGCGCCCTGTCCGGCGGGAACCTCATCGAGGAAGTCGACCCACGCCGGGATGATGCGAGCCGGATTGACGCCAAGCTGGGACATGTCGACGAAGGTCACCGAGGAAGCCTCGGCGCCGAGCGCGGCGCGCATGGCCTCGATCTTGTGCGCGGCAACGGCGACCAACACGGCCTCGGCGGCATCGACGCCCTCGCGCACGAATGCCACCGTTTGGGCGAGGAAGTCGCTCAGCCCGCGGTAGAACAGCGCTTCGTGTCGGAATAGGTCGTGGGGTACAGCCGGCGCGGCGTTGGTCACCCGATGGCTTGCCGTCGCGCAGGGTCTGGGCGGGTCATGGCACCCCTTAACCTACGCGCCCAGCCGTCCCGCCGTGCAGAGGCCAGCGCGTCTCATGTGGGAAACCGTGCCAAGCGGACATCGTTTCGGCGTGATCAGCGCCTACGGTCGCGCCGGTGAGCATCGAGGGTCCGTACCGATGACTGCCTGGGACGGCGACGACTACGCACGACGGCTCGACGCCCGGCTGCGCGATCTGGAGGCGGCGGGTGGCAGCCCGCATGGTGAGGCCGATTTGGTGATGTCGATCGGGCCTGACTCGGTGCTCGACGCCGGCTGTGGCACCGGACGGGTCGCCATCGAGCTCGCCGGGCGCGGCGTCGAGATCGTCGGCGTCGACGCCGACCCTTCCATGCTGTCCACGGCCCAGCGCGCCCATCCGGACCTTGAGTGGATACTGCACGACATCGGCTCGCTCGACCTTGGGCGCAGCTTCGACGTCGTGCTGATGGCTGGCAACGTGCCGCTGTTCACCCGTCCCGGCACCGAGCTCGATCTCGTGCGCGGCGCGGCACGGCACGTCGCCAGCGGCGGCGCGCTCGTGGCCGGGTTTCAGCTCGATGGCCGCTACACACTGGAGGCCTACGACGATGCCTGCGCTGGGGCGAGTCTGGTATTGGCCGCCCGCTACGCCACGTGGGATGGCGCGCCGTTCTCCGACGGAGCCGGGTATGCGGTGAGCATCCACCGGAGGAACTCCTCAGAACCAGGCTGACCTGCCACGGCGTGCCTGGCGCTTCCCGCGCGAGCATGTGGCGTGCCACTCGATCAACCCGCGGTTGCTCCCCCGCTCCGACTCCGACGCGCCATCACCGGTATGTCCGCCGTCCTGGTGGCGCTAACGGGAGACGGTGCCCTGGACTGGTCGGCGATCGAGGCCCACATCGGGCGCACGGTGGCAGCCGGGCTCACGCCGGCGGTCAACATGGACACCGGCTACGTGCAACTGCTGGCCCCAGACGACAAGCGCCGCGTGCTCGACCTCGCGTCGAAGGTGACCGGCGGGCAGTTCGTGGCTGGCGCGTTCGTGGCCGACGGGAGCGGGGCAGCCTTCGACCTCGACGCCTACCTTGCGGCCGCCGGAGCCATCGCCGAAGCCGGCGGCACGCCCGTGATTTTCCCGTCATGGGGTTTGAATGGGCACGGCGAGAGCGAGTGGGTCGAGTCACTGGCGGCCATCGGCGGCAGGCTCGATCGCTTCATCGGGTTTGAACTCGGTCAGATGTTTGTGGCCAACGGCCTGATCGTGTCACTGGACGCCTACCGCGGCCTGCTCGACATTCCCCAGTGCGTTGGTGCGAAGCATTCGTCTCTCGACCGCCAACTCGAGTGGGACCGCCTTGCCCTGCGCGACCAGCACCGACCCGACTTCGCCGTGTACACGGGGAACGATCTCGCCATCGACATGGTGATGTGGGGATCCGACTATCTCCTCGGGCTGTCGACGTTCTCGCCGGAGGCGTTCGCTCGCCGCGACTCGTACTGGGCCGACGGCGATCCCCGCTTCTTCGAGCTGAACGATCTGTTGCAGTACCTCGGCCACTTCGTCTTCCGCTCCCCGGTACCCGCGTACCGCCACAGTGCGGCGATGTTCTTCGAGTTGCGAGGCTGGGCGGCTTGCGACGGCACCCCACCTGGCGTGCCCCGACGCCCCGACAGCGACCGCGCAATCTTGGTCGACATCGCCGAGCGGCTCGACGCGCTCCTATGAGGTACACCCAGGTCAAGAGGTTGACGACGGCAGACGCGCTGCGCGCTCACCTGGCATCGCTTGATGTCGAGTTGGCGATCGACGACGAGGTCGAGGCTCACGGACCGCTGGCCCAACCAATCGCTTTCACCGACATCGCCGCGGGCCCAATCGAGCTCGCCAACCGGTTCGCCATCCTTCCGATGGAGGGTTGGGACGGTACGACCCTCGGCGGCGCGACCGACCTCGCGCGTCGACGTTGGGAACGCTTCGGCGCGAGCGGCGCAGCCCTGGTCTGGGGTGAGGCGACCGCGGTGCGGCCAGACGGCCGGGCCAACCCCAACCAACTCGTGATCAGCTCGGACACAATCGATGACCTAGCCGGGTTGCGTGGCCTCCTCGACCCGTCCCAGGTCGCTGGCTTGCAACTGACCCACTCCGGCCGCTTCGCCCGACCTCACGGCGCTCCGCTTCCGCGCACCGCGTACGTGCATCCCGTGCTTGATGCGGGCGCTGGCTATGGCGTCGCCGAGGAGGTGGCCCGACGGGTGCTGACCGACTCCGAGCTCGACCACCTGATCGCCGACTTTGTGCAAGCCGCGGTGCTTGCCTCCGAGGCTGGCTTCGACTTCGTCGACATCAAGCACTGCCACGGGTACCTCCTGCACGAGTTGCTCACCGCGTACGACCGGCCCGGGCGGTTCGGCGGCGACCTCGACGGACGCACCCGGTTCTTGTCAACGGTGGTCGAGGGGATTCGAGCGGCGGCGCCTGGGTTGGCGGTTGCCCTACGACTGTCGGTGTTCGACCTGGCACCGTTCCGAGCCGGACCCGACGGCCGCGGCGAGCCGGCCACGCGTGGCTCCTACGACCGGGCCTTTGGTGGCGACGGCACCGGGGTCGGTATCGATCTCACGGAAACCCACGCCCTCCTGGACCGCGTTGAGGCAATGGGAATCGGGCTGGTATGCACGACCGCCGGCAGCCCGTACTACAACCCACACGTGCAGCGGCCGGCCTACTTCCCCCCGTCAGACGGCTACGACCCGCCAGAGGATCCGCTCGTCGGTGTGGCTCGCCAGATCGCGGCAACGGCCGCGCTGAAGTCGCGCCACCCCCGTCTGGTGTTCGTTGGGTCGGGCTACTCCTACCTGCAGCAGTGGCTCCCGCATGTGGCGCAAGCCGCGGTCCGCTACGGCGGCACCGACCTCGTCGGCTTGGGTCGCATGGCGCTATCGCACCCCGACCTTCCGCGACGGGTGATCTCCGGCGAGGCTCTCGACGATCGACTGATCTGCCGGACTTTCAGCGACTGCACCACCGCACCGCGCAATGGGCTGGTGTCGGGCTGCTATCCGCTGGACCCGTTCTACAAGAGCCGCCCGGAGCGCATCGAACTGGCCGCGGCCAAGAAGGCAGCGCGCAACCGATGAGCGGGCGCGTCGACGAAAGCGAGCGCGAATGACCGACCATGGACTGGCGGCAACCGCAACGGCATGGATGGACCAATGGTTCGATCCGGAAGTTGGTCTGCTGTGGAACCCGCCCGGCTCGTTCGACGACGAGGGAGTTGCGCCGCTGTCGGTGCACCTGGTGCCCCAGAGCGGGTGGTACTCAGCCGCACTGCTGATGCGGGAGGGCGACGGCGACGCCGACCGGGCCCGACAGGTGATCGAGACGTTGTGCGACATCCAGTACGACGAACCGGGCACGGTGTGGCACGGCACGTTCCGACGGTTCTTCGAAACCCGGCAGCCTCGGCCGGGGGCGAGGATCTGGGTCGACTACGACCCCAACTGGCGACAGTTCATTGGCACCACGTTCGAGCTGCTGTTGCGCTGGTTTCCCGGCAGGGTGCCCGAGGACCGCATCCGGGATGCCATCCGGTTGGCCGTCCACGGCGAGACCGACGGCCGGGTGACGGCGTCGTATTCGAACATCGCCGTGATGAAGGCCTGGCTCGACGTGGAGAACGGCCACAACGATCGCGGCGAAGCGATGGCCGAAGAGGTGGTCGACGGGTTCCTTCGCCACGGGGCGTTCGAGGAGTACAACTCGCCGACGTACTACGGAGTGGTGCTGTACGCCCTCGCACTCTGGCGATCCGAGAGTTCGTCGCCCAAGTTGCGGGCGTGGGGGGCCGAGCTCGAAGAGGCGTTGTGGCTCGACATCGGTCGGCACTGGCACGCCGGCCTCGGCAACATGGTCGGGCCCTACACCCGCGCCTATGGGATGGACATGACCACCTACGCGGCCCACGGCGCGACTTGGGTGTGGGCCGGCCTTGGCCGCGCGGTCACCCCGTTTCCAGACATCGGCGAGCCGTTCGACCACTGTCACGATCTGTGCTTCGGTCCCCTGGCCGAGAAGCTCGGCGCGGTGATCCCCGATGCGGTCGCGGACGAGCTGCGGGCATTCTCTGGTGAACGGCTGGTGCGTCAGGTGATCGCCGATGATCCGCTTCGGGTCGCCACCTCGTGGTTGGCCGGCGGCGTGATGATTGGCGCCGAGTCGAGCCCGCACAACTGGCGCGGGTGGGGCCAGTACGTGCCGGCCACGATCCACTGGCGACGACCGGACGGCGCGATCGGCTGGCTGCGGGTGTGGCACGCCGGGGTGATCGACGCCACGGCCGAACCCGGACGACTGCTGGTCGACTGTCAGGCCGACGCACCCATCGAGTTGCGCTCGAACACCGACCTGCCGTTCGAGACAACACTGGATGGACCGCGCTCGTTCGTCATCGAGGCCGACGCCACGGGCCCGACCCGCCTCTCCTGACCTGGGCTAGAACTAAGGGCGTGGGATCCGAACGGCAGGGAGGGGTTGCAGAAGGCCATCACGGCCTCGCCCCAGCGACCCCGGTGCGTCGCGAAAGTTCGGGACCCGCCCTGCACCCGTCGTCCGCACTCGCCTTACAGCGCCTCGCGGGCAACAGCGCGGTCGGCGCGCTAGTCGTCCAACGCCAGCGGGTCGCGCACACCGCGACGAGCCGCGTGCCTCGCATCCTGGCCAGCGATCCGGTGGTGGGGGAGGGCACAGGGGGGGGGGGGGGTAGGAGCGCCAGAAGGTATGTC
>JBPCMH010000436.1:0-5518 GCA_051002495.1 Acidimicrobiales bacterium | reverse complement strand
CGCGGAGGCCGATCAAAAAGTTGGCGAACATGCGGTGAAGCTCCCGGGTGTTAGGTCAACCTAAGGACATGATGACGGTAGACCATACATAGCTCCGAATCCAATCGCACGTCTAGCGCAGCGAGTTGCGGGACATGCTCCCAGCATCGCCGATGGGGCTGGGGGTTCGCAGGGCGGGCAAGGCAGGGCGGGCAAGGCCGGCCCGACCGGCACGGCCACTCGGGCATTAGCCTCCGGATTCAACCATCGGAGGGAACATGAAGCAGCTCTCTGGGCTCGACGCCAGTTTTCTCTATCTAGAGACACCCCGGCAGTTCGGTCACGTCTCGAGTGTCTCGGTCTACGAGCGCCCGAAGCGCAAGAGCTTCAAACCCTTCGAGGCCTGGCAGAGCGAAGTGGGTCGCCGTATCCATCTCCTAGAGCCGATGACCCGCAAGTTGGTCGACGTGCCGATGCGGCTCGACCACCCCTTCTGGGTCGAGGATCCCGACTTCGACCTCGACTTTCACGTCCGCCACACCGCGGTGGCGCCTCCGGGCGACGACGAACAACTCGCCGATCTGGTCGCTCGGATCATCGGTCGACCGCTCGACCGCAGCCGCCCGCTGTGGGAGAGCTACGTGATCGAGGGACTGCCGAACAATCAGTTCGCCATCCTGACCAAGGTGCACCACGCCACGATCGACGGTGCCTCTGGCGCCGAGCTCCTGACGATGATGCTCGACACGACCCCCGAAGGCGACGAGGTCGAGCCGCCTCCCAGCAACCGGTCCACGCCGCGGATGCCGTCGACCCCGGAGGTGCTCGCCGCAGCTGGGCTCAGCCTGGCCCGCAAGCCCGGACGCATGCTCGTCATCACCGCCCGCACCCTTCGAGAGGCTGGCAAGGCCACCCGCAACCCGCTCCTGGTCGCCGCCGCCGACCAAATGCGGAGCAGCCTGCGCGGCCCGCTCGGCACGCTGCTCAACGCCGGGCGGCGTCGGCCAGAAGAGCGCGACCTCCCGCCGCAGATCAACCTGCCGTCGCTGAACGCGCCGCGGACGCGCTTCAACCGATCGATCACGGCCCACCGGAAGTTCGCCTACCGGTCGACGTCGCTCGATGCGGTGAAGGCCATCAAAAACGCTCTCGGTGCCACCGTCAACGATGTGGTGATGGCCGCCTGTGCCGGCGGATTGCGCACCTACTTGGAGGGCCACGGCGAGCTACCTGACCAACCGCTGACCGCCATGGTGCCGGTATCGGTCCGCACCGGTGAGGAAACCGAGAAGTGGACCAACCGGGGCTCCGGGTTGATCGCCACCATCCCCACCGACGAAGCCGACCCGCTCAAGCGGGTGCTCAAAGTGCACGAGGCGATGGTCACCGCCAAGGGCCTCTTCGATGCCCTCCCGGCCGAGCGGATGATCGACTTCGCCGAGTTCCCGCCGCCCGCCGTGTTCACCCGCGCCAGCCGGATGGCAACTCGGTTCGAGTTGGCCAACCGCTTCGGCGCGCCGGTCAACGTCGTCATCTCCAACATTCCCGGCCCGCGCGAGCCGCTGTATTCAGCTGGCGCCAAACTTCTGCACTATTACCCGGTGTCAACCGTCGTTGATGGGCAGGGTCTGAACATCACCGTTCAAAGCTATCTCGACACACTCGACTTCGGTTTGGTCGCCTGCGCCGAGCTCGTCCCCGACTTGTGGACACTCGTCGACGCCATCGTCGACGATCTCGAGTTGCTCGCCAAGGCCGCTGGCGTCGACGAGCCCGTCCGGAAGACCGGCTGACCGCTGGTGGTCGGGCGCGTCTTCGACGGATACGACCAGCTTGGGTTCTTCGACGAGGTCTTCGACGAGACCGGTGCGGTCCGGGATCACTACACCGATCTTGTGGACCGGCTGCAGGGGTTCACGCCAGTCGAGATGGCCCGACGGGAGCACCTGCGCGACGACGCGTTCCGCGCCGCGGGGATCACCTTCACGGTCTATGGCGAGGACGAGGGCGTCGAGCGGACGTTCCCGATGGACCTCATGCCTCGGATCATCCCGGCTTGCGAGTGGGACGAGATCGAGCGGGGTTTGGTGCAGCGCATCACTGCGCTCAACCGTTTCCTCGACGACATCTACGACGGCGAGCAAGCGGCGATCCGCGATGGGATCGTGCCCTCCTGGCTCGTCAAGACCTCCGACGGATTCCGTCGAGAGGCGATCGGGATCAAGGTGCCGAACGGCAACCGCTGTCTCGTGGCTGGCATCGACCTGGTCCGAGACGCCGATGGCACCTACCGCGTGCTCGAGGACAACCTTCGCAACCCGAGCGGCATCTCGTATGTCGTCGAGAACCGGCTGGCGATGATGCGGGTGCTGCCCCAGGTGTTTGGACGGCTCCCGGTCCGGGCTGTCGACCACTACGGCCAGTCACTCCTTGCAACGCTCCGCAGTTTGGCGCCACCGTCGGCTGGCAACGACCCAACCGTCGTGGTGCTCACCCCCGGTGCGTTCAACAGCGCCTACTTCGAACATGCCTTTCTCGCTCGGCAGATGGGCGTTGAACTGGTCGAGGGCCGAGATCTCGTTGTCGACGACCACGTCGTCGCCATGCGGACGACTCGGGGCCTGCAGCGGGTCGACGTCATCTACCGGAGGATCGACGACGACTTCCTCGACCCGGTCGTGTTCCGCCGCGACTCAACCATCGGGGTTCCGGGCCTCATGGGGGCAGCGAGAGCGGGGAACGTCTCCCTCGCCAACTCGGTCGGCAACGGTGTCGCCGATGACAAGGCGGTCTACGCCTTTGTGCCCGCCCTGATCGAGTACTACCTCGGCGAGAAGGCCATCTTGCCCAACTGCACCACCTACTTGCTGTGGGATTTCGAACACCGCGCCGCCGCGCTCGAGCGGGTCGACGAGCTGGTTTTTAAGCCGGTGGCAGAGAGCGGCGGTTACGGGATCTGCATCGGGCCGACGGCAACCGATGAGGAACTGGCGGTGGTGAGAGCCCAGGTGCAGGCCAACCCCCGCGGCTACGTCGCTCAAGAAGTCGTGTCGCTGTCGCGTCACCCGACCTTGGTCGGCGATCGTATGGCTGGCAGACACATCGACCTTCGACCGTTCGTGCTCTCAGGAGAGACGGTCGAGGTCGTCCCGGGCGGGCTGACCCGAGTCGCTCTCCGGGAGGGCTCGCTGATCGTGAACTCCAGCCAGGGTGGCGGATCCAAGGACACGTGGGTGTTGGGCGATCCAGAGGGCGGCGGCGGTCTCGACCGGGTCGGCACGGGATCAACGGAGGAACCGGGCTGATGTTGTCCCGCCATGCCGAGGACCTGTACTGGCTGGGTCGCCACCTGGAGCGCGCGGCCGACACGGCCCGCATGCTCGATGTCACCTTCCACGCGCTGCTCGAGTCGCCACCGGCCGAGGCCGCGCACGTCTGGCACCGCCTGCTTGAGACGCTGCACCTTGCCACCGCGTTCAAGGCCGAGCACGACACCGCCAACGACCAAACCGTGCCCGCTTTCCTCGTCACCGACGCGAGTAACGAAGGATCGATCATCAGCGCCGTTTGGCGTGCCCGCGAGAACGCCAGGGGCGTGCGAGAGCTCCTGTCGACCGAGCTGTGGGAGGCGGTGAACTCGTTCTGGTTGGAGATCGATGGTCTCGACGTCGACCGCGAGTTGGCCGTGCAGCCCTACAGCCTCCTTCGCCTCGTGCGGCGCCGCTGCCAAGAGGTGGCCGGTGCCGCGCTCGACACCATGTCTCACGATGACGGGTGGCGATTCCTCTCGCTCGGATCGATGATCGAACGGGCCGAGGTCGGCGTTCGGCTCCTGAGGGTTCGGTTCCAGGCCGAAGACGACGAGCCCGTGGAGTTTGACTACAACGAGGCCGTCGAGTTGCTGAAGTGCGCATCCGGTCTCGAGGCCTTTCGCCGCACCCATCCGGGTGCCCCGACCACAGCCAACCTGCTGTCGTTCCTTCTGCTGGCGCCGACGTTCCCCCGCAGCGTGCTCTACAGCGTCGCGGCGGCCGAGTCCCAGCTCGGCGCACTGCTCCCTGGAGATAGGCTGTCCCGGCCGCAGCGGGTCATCGGTCGGCTCCGTGCCGACCTCGAGTTCACCGACGTGCACGAATTGCTGGGAGGACCGACGGGGCAGCTCCTCGATCGCGTGCTCAACGACGTGCGCTGGGCGGCCGAGCTCATCGGCGTCCAGTTCTTCCGCAACGCAGACGACCTTGGTGTACTCCATGCCGTCGAGGCGTCGTCGTGAGGCTCGACATTCGGTACCGCTGCACGTTCGAGTACGACGAGTTGGTGCGCGAGAGCCAGAACGAGCTCCGCGCCTGCCCCGCTAGCGACGCCCGCCAAACGTTGCTCAACTATCGGGTCGTTACCTACCCGACCGCTCGAGTGGTCTCGTTCACCGACTACTGGGGCACGCGGGTCGACGCATTTGGGGTTCGCGAACCCCACATCTACCTCGAGGTCGTCGCCGAGGCCACCGTCGAGATGGTGCCCGCGCCTTTGATCACCACAACCGCCAACTTCGACATGCTGGCCGCCGACGGCTTCGCCAACGACCAACACGAGTACCTGGAGCGCAGCGCTCACACCGACTGGGACGAAGTCGTGGCCTCGGAAGCAGCGAAGCAGCTCGACCTTGCCGGCCCTGACGTTGTCAGCGTTGTGCTCGGGATCCACCGGCGAGTCGGCTCGATTCTCTCCTACCAGCAGGGTTCGACCTACGTAGGCGTTCCCGTCTCCGACCTCATCGATCGCGGCACCGGCGTCTGCCAGGATTACGCCCACGTCGCCATCGCCATGTGCCGGGCCATCGGCATTCCCGCCCGCTACGTGTCGGGCTATCTGTTCGCCGAGAGCGACGAGACGGGCGCCGACGCGGAGGGTGATGTGGTCGCGGTGCAGACCCACGCCTGGTTCGAGGCCGCCGTGCCCGGGTTGGGCTGGCTTGCCCTCGATCCGACCAACCGTCTGGAAGTTGGGTTGCGCCACGTCAAGATCGGTCACGGCCGGGATTACGACGATGTCCAACCCTTGCGGGGCGCGTACACCGGCTCCAAGGAGGCCGCGCTCGAAGTGTCGGTCGAGATGCGGCGAATGGTCGGCAGCAGCCATCTGCAAACGATGCAACAGATCCAGCAGCAACAGCAGTAGCGGCAAAGACACCTGCGATCGACCGGAACGTGGTGGAGTGGTGCCATGAGCGGCGAGAGCGAAACGGCTACCCAACCCGATCAAGGGGTGACAAGAGCCACGGCTCCGCCCGTCCGAGATCGATGGCTCGACCTGCTGCGGGCGGGCAGTCTGGGCGTCGTGGTCATCTGGCACTGGGTCTTCACGATCATCCGCTGGGAAGCGGACGGGCCCCACGCCACGAACCCAATTGGCACCACTCGGGGCCTGTGGCTGGCTACCTGGTTCTTGCAGGTCATGCCGGTGTTCTTCGCGGTCGGGGGGGCGGTGCACGCGAGGGCCTTACAGAAGGAGCCAACGTGGGCATCGTTCGTCGGGCGGC
>JBPCMH010000435.1:0-7826 GCA_051002495.1 Acidimicrobiales bacterium | reverse complement strand
GTCGATCAGTCAGCACACCGTCGGGCGCCATCTCGAGAACATCTTCGCCAAAATTGGCGTGAAGGGTCGCGCCGCGGCCACCGGGTACGCGTACGAGCGCGGCCTACTCTGACCGTACTCCACGGTCGGCCATGGGGCATCTGACCCATCACCGCGTCTGCTGCGAAATGGGGCACGTGGGCGATGCGATGCATCGGGCGCGGTTCGTACCGTCGACCTGTCGGTGATGCAGGTGACCATGGTCGCCCGCCGGATCCACCTCTGCGAGGTGGTCGATCGGCGGATCTCAGCCGTGACCACCTACTGCAACGGCGGATGGGACGCCGATCTCCGGGCCCGCCACGCCACCCAGGCCCAGATGGTGGAAGGCCGATCGTGATGGACACCGTCTCAAGCAGGCACTTTCGCCGCGAGCGGCATCGGGCGCGGTCGCCGATTCGACAAGGGACTTCTGGGCCGCCTCGCGGTTGCGTCCCGTGAGGTGGTGGAAGTAGGTCGGTGACCCTTGGTCTTCCCGGCCGACGTTAGGCGGCGGGGAGCTCGCGGGTGTCGGCTGTGGTGGTCACCTCCTGTGGCTGGTCGATGAGGGCCATGGATTCCTCGGAGAGGTAGCGCCGCTCGGCGACGGCCCAGTCGTCGTGTTGCTCGAGGAGGACGGCGCCGACGAGTCGGATGACCGACGCGTCGTCGGGGAAGATCCCCACGACGTTGGAGCGGCGTTTGATCTCCTTGTTGATCCGCTCGAGCGGGTTCGTTGAAGCGATCTTGCGCCAGTGTGCTCGGGGGAACGCGGCGTAGGCGTCCGCGATGCCCTGGATGAGAGCGGTGATGTCGTCACCGCTGCGTACAAGTGAGGACACGAGCGTGTAGACGTCGATGAAGTGGTTGAAGTCGGTGAAGGTGTACCACTCGTCCAACTCGTCGACAGTTGCGGGGACGCCGCTCCCGGGGTGTAGTGCCGAGAGTTCGGCGACCGTCGCGGGAGAAGCGGCGCCGATCAGGTGGATGTGGAGGTCGACCTTCGGGGCTCGCCGAATGAACGACTCGACCCCGGTCATGTCACTCACTCAGGATCACCTGTCGTTGGGCTCAGTGTCACTCATGTCATGCTCCTTGTGTGGGGTTTGCATCGGGATCTCTTTTCGATCGGCCGTGCGCGGGTCTTCCGGCGAGCATGGCCGCGCCGACGACTTCGGGCCTCAGGCGGCTCGTACGACGAAGTAGCTGTTGAGTGAATCGACCGACTTCACCTCGACTGGACCGAATCCGGCCTCGGTCAGCAGCTCGCGGGCGGTCTGCTCGACATTGTCCTCCAGGTTCGACGACGCCGCGATGTCGACCATCAGGAACACGCCGTCGGGTCGCAGTGCCCGGGCGAGGTTGGCGAGAACGGTGCGCGGCTCGGCCTGGTCGTGGATGGCGTCGAACGCGGTGATCAGGTCGAACTGGTCCACCTCCGCGAGCTGCGCGACGTCGACGACTTCGAATGTGGCGTTCTCCAATCCGAGCGCTTCGGCCTCTCGCCGGCTGGCCGCGATGCCTTCATCGGAGAAGTCGTAGCCGACGAAGCGGCCGGATAAGAGCGGGTTGAGTTCTCTTGATGGCCCGCGATGATCGGGCACTGTTCATCCGATCTCGACGTTCCATTGGATGTCCTCGTCCGCGCTCGGCATGTACGAGCAGCGCGATCCGGTCCGGATCGATCGGTCGAGGTGCGCGGCGAGCAGCGGAGAGATCGCGTTCAGTCGACCGATGGCATCGCGGATGCGAGCGCTCACGGCTTTTCGGGCCCGTTCGGCCGGGTCGTTGGCCTCGCGTCGGAGTCGCCCGGAGAGGCCCGTTGCTCTGCGGATCTCGGCGAGAAGCTGCTCGCGTTCGTGTTCGACCCGGTCGATTCGTCCGATGTCGGCATCTGTGCCTGCGCGGTCGAGCTCGGCGTCCAGGTCTTCGAGTCGGGTCTTGTAGGCGTCGAGGGCCGATCGGTCGATGAGCTGGTTTCGGCTCGGACCCCGCGCTGTCGAGCCGCTCACGAGACGAAGCGCGGGGATCTCTTCGCCGCGATGAAGGACGAGCGTTCCGATGTCGGAGAGACCCTTGGAGTGCGGCAGGCTGCCGGACTCGTCCCGCCAACTCACGGTCCAGATCCCGCCCGAACGCGTCATCGACGCTCGATCGGTGTCGTGACGCTCCCTTGACGAGCGCGGCCCGTGGTCAAGGTCACTGAGGGCGGTTTCACCTCGACGGATCCACACGCTGGCGCCGAGCCGGCGCGATGTATCGACGGAGCGTTTGAGCAGTTGCCTGCCGCGGTCAATATCGCCCAGGGCAGCGGCCAGGACCCCGGCGGGGTGAGCGAATGGTCCTGCGAACGCCACGACCGCCCCGTTCACGCCGCAACTGTCCGTCAGCGTGTCGATGTCGTCGAGAAGGGAGCGGCAGAGCTTCGCATCGCCGACCGCCGCCGCCGCATCAGCGAGATGGGTGACGAGCACCGAACGGAGATAGGAACCCTCCTTCGCCAGCCCGCCGGAATCCGCAACCATCGCAACCTCTCGTTCGGCCGCGTCGAGGTCGCCTGCTGTCGCGAAGGCGCCGGCCGCGACAGCGTGCGCGAGAACCGGCGCGCCGGTCCAGTGGTTGACCGCGTCATGAGCGAGCCGACGGAGCTCGTCGGGTTCTTCTCGGGTCTCAGCGAGTGCGACACGCTGTGACATCAGCACGTTGCCCGTATCGGGTTCGTGTATCTGCACACCGGTCTGGGCCGCCTCGTTCATCAGCAGCTCGGCGGCGTCCGAATTTCCGTCGAGCAGAGCCAAGGCGGCTCGCCGCGTCAGGACCATGTAGCGATCGCGTGGTTCGCGTCTGGCCTCCAGTAGGCCGAACCATCGGTCGAGCACGGGGCGAAACGCCGCTGAACCGGATTCCAGTAGGCCGTTGGCCTCGAGAAGGAGACCCTCTGCGAGCCGGTCAGTGCTCGCGAGACGGCTGCCGACCAGTGCGATCTCGTGACCGAGCGCCGCTCGTTCAGCACCGGTACCTGGTTCCCACATGGCGTCGTGGCGGGCGAGTAGGCAAGCGATCAGCGTCTCGTCGTCCTCGGATCGTCGGCCGAGTCTCAGTGCCCGTTTGCTGAGCGACGCGACCCGGCTACGATCCTCCGCCACTGAATGTTGAAGCTCGCGGGCCAACGCTGCGGTGAGTCGGGCTTCCCGGATCACGTCGGTGCCGCTGACTGCGTCGAGCGCTCCCTCGAGTTGGACGATGATCTCGTCGCGAGGAGCGGCGAACTTGGCCCCGAGGCGCTGCACCGAGAGCGCCACGTCAGCTCCGGACTCTGGAGTCGGAGCAACTCGCGCGGCGTCGGCGAGCAGGCCGCGGGCTGCGTCCGGATCACCCGAACGAGCCTGATGATCCGCCTCGTCGATCAGCAATTCGGCGAGCAGGTCGGGTTCGATCGTGATCCCCGCGTCGGCCGCTGCCTCACGGACTCGGCGGATGTGTCCGGCGGCCTCACCGAATGCGGACCGGCCCCGTTCGTCGACAGCAGCCTCCCGCGCCCATCTGATCGCATGCTGTGGATCGACGAGGGAGATCGCCTGCGCGAAGTGTCGAGCGAGGTCACCCGGCGCCACCGGGACACCCCGGGCGTGTCGAGCGACGAGGGCGTTTCCGATGTCGGCGTGCAGTTCGCGCCGGGTCGAGGCGCTGAGCAGCGAATCAACGGTCTCACGGTACAGATCGTGCGAGAACCACATCTCGTCGGCGTCGGTGATCCTCACCAGCCCGGAGTCGACCGCCGGCGCAAGCCGCTCCACGATCTCGGCCGCTGCTTCTCCCGCGACCGCCCCGAGCACGTCGGGGAGCAGGCGGTTACCGAGAACGCTCGCTGCGTCGAGGATGCGCCGTGCGTCCGGGGGCAAGGTGTCGAGACGGAGGGAGACCGCTCCGGTGACGGCCGTCGGCAGCTGTCCCCGACCGCCCGCTTCGGACAACCTCGCCAGCTCGCTGACGAACAGGGGATGTCCACCGGTTCGGCTATGCAGGTCGGGTGCGAGCGTGTGGGCGACATCGGCACCGCAGATCCCACCGACCAGTTCTTCGACCTCCGCAGGGGTCAAGCCTCCGAGACGGATGTGGTCACCGTGCGAGGCGAGTGCGCCGAGCCGCGCCCGCGCATCGTGGTCGAGTTCGTCGTGTCGGAAGGCACCAACCACCAGCAACCGCGACCGCGCTGGCGCCGCGATCACGTAGTCCAGCAGGTCGAGTGTCGAAGGATCGGACCACTGGAGATCATCGAGCACCACGACGATCGGCCGGGTCACCGTCAACGCATCGAGCCACCGGGCCGCTGCATCGAGCAGGAGGAGCCGGTGGCGGTCCGGATCATTCGTCGAGTTGACGCCGGCGCCGAAGTCGCGGACGAGCACCGATAAGGTCGCGCGCTCGCGGCCAGCCGCATCGATCGCAGCGGCGGCGCCCACGCCGCGGCTCAGGCCATCAAAGGCCTGCATCCATGGCCAAAACCCGGGCGCGCCGTCACCCTGCCAACAGGTCCCCCATCCCACGATCGCCCCCTCGTCGAGTGCGGCATCGACCGCGGACCGGATGAGCGAGGTCTTCCCCATACCTGCAGTGCCGCTGACGAACACCACCGAACGAGTGCCTCGCGCCGAGGACTGGACCGCTGAGGCCAGCCGACCGAGCGGGACGGCCCGACCGACGATTGCTGTCCCGTCCGTTTCGATCATCTCCCACCGTCGCAGACTGCCAGAACATCGCCAGACCCGATCTGGCGGGGTTCGGCCTGGATCTGGCGCCTCAAGAGTGAAACCAGATCGCTGGCCACTTGCCATCGACTCACCCACGAGGAAGGAACCAAACGATGTCATTCGATGCGGATCAGTACAAGACCACGACGCGCCGGCAATGGGAGGAGTACGCCAGCGGCTGGAACGACTGGGCGCCACTGCTGGAGACCTGGCTCGGCGAAGCGACCGAGCGTATGCTCGATCTCGCCGCCGTCACGACCGGAAACCGCGTCGTCGACCTGGCCGCCGGCGCGGGCGGTCAGTCGATCGCAGCCGCCCGCCGCGTTGGTCCCACCGGCTCGGTCCTCGCCACCGACCTGTCACCTGAGATCCTGCGCCACGCGGCCAGGGCCGCGGCGGCCGAAGGCCTCGACAACGTCGAGACGCGCGAACTCGACGGCGAGCTCCTCAACCAACTCCCGGCCGAGAGCTTCGACGCCGCCATCTCTCGCGTCGGACTCATCTACTTCCCGAACCGTCACGCCGCATTCACCGGGATCCGCCACGCATTGCGTGACAATGGACGGTTCGCCACCATCACCTACTCGACGGCAGCGACCAACGCTTTCTTCTCCCTCCCTGTTTCGATCATCCGCGAACGGGCCCAACTCCCTGCTCCGGCGCCCGGCCAGCCCGGGCCGTTCAGTCTCGCCGACCCGGAGACGCTCCGATACGAACTCACCGAGGCGGGCTTTCGCGACATCGTCGTCGAGGTGATGGATGCGCCGGTCATCCTCACGTCGGCTGCTGAGTGCGTCCGCTTCGAGCGGGAGTCTTTCGGGGCTTTGCACCAGATGCTCGGCTCACTCGGTCCCGACGAGCAGCAGGCGGTGTGGGAGGAGATCGAAGAAGCGCTCGGCCAGTTCGAGACCGATACGGGATTCGTCGGTCCGTGCGAGCTCGTGATTGCCGGGGCGACCCGATGAGCGCCCGGGGCCAGTTCCGGGTAGCCGCCGTGCAGGCCACCCCCGCCTACCTCGACCGCGAAGCCACGCTCGGCATCGTCGTCGACCACATCCGAAAGGCTGGAGCCGACGATGCTGATCTCGTCGTTTTCGCCGAATCGTTCGTCCCCGGATATCCCGACTGGGTCTGGCGGCAGAAACCGTGGAGCGGCTCCGCCTGGTATTCCCGCTTCCAGGAACAGGCGATCGACATTTCCGGGCCCGCGCTCGATCCGGTCCGTGAGGCGGCTGCCGCTGCCGACGTCTGGGTCGCGCTCGGGATCACCGAGCGAACGGCATCGGGCACCCTCTACAACGCCGTCGTGTACATCGATGGCGACGGTCACATCGCGGGGCTGCATCGCAAGCTGGTCCTGACCGGCGCCGAGCGACTCGTCTGGGCCAACGGTCAGGGCCCCCTGCTCACCGTCGTCGACATCGGTGGGGTCAAGATCGGCTCGCTGATCTGCTGGGAGATGTACATGCCCCTCGCCCGCGCCGCGCTCTACGAAAAGGGCATCGACGTCCTCCTCGCCCCGACATGGGACAATAGCAACGAATGGGTGCCCACGCTGCGTCACACCGCCAAGGAGGGACAGGTGTTCGTCGTCGGCGTCACCGCTTACCTCCGAGGTTGCGACGTTCCACGCGACCTTCCCGGTGCCGATGAGATCTACGGGGGTGCCGACGACCACATGTCAGATGGCAACACGACCATCGTCGCCCCCGGCGGCGAGATCCTCGAAGGACCGCTCACGGGCCAGACCGGAACCGTAACCGCCACCCTCGACCTGGACCGCATAGCCACCGGGCGCCGGGCCTTCGACCCGACGGGCCACTACGCCCGTCCCGACATCCTCTCACTCACCATCACACCGAACGGAGACAATCATGAGTGACTTCCCAGCCATCGGCCACGTAGCCCTGACCGTCAGCGACCTCGCGGTCAGCCGGCCCTGGTATCAACGCCTCATCGGCGCCGAACCCGTGCTCGACGAACCGACCGACGGCGGCTTCCACCACACGGTCTTCATGATCGGCGGCACCCTCATCGGCCTCCACCAACACTCCGACACCGACAGCGACGCCACGTTCACCGAGTTCGGACCGGGGCTCGACCACATCAGCTTCGGCTGCGCCAGCCGCTCCGATCTCGAGACGTGGGAGAACCGGCTCGCCGGACTCGGCATCGTGCACGGTGGAATCGTCGACGCCCACTACGGATCGGGGCTCAGCTTCCGAGACCCCGATGGCATCGCCCTCGAGTTCTTCGCGCCGCCCGAATGACCTCCCATGCATGCCAATCTCCGCGACGACGGCCGATCACAACTGATCACCCCAGGTCAGCCCGCATCCGGGACGCCGACTCAGGCTTGATGGCGGGGCTTCCCGCGGTCGCAGTTGCAGATGTTGACGGCTGGCGTGTCGGCCCGGCCCGATTCGGCAAGGGACTTCTGGGCCGCCTCCCGGTCAGTGCTGGGTCAGTCGGTTGGTCGCTGTTCGCTCGAGGTCCGTGGAGCTCGACTCGCGATCAGCACACCGGCACTGCTGACTGCGAATGGCACCACGTAGGTCACGGCACTCTTGAACCACACGACGGCGTTGGCGTCGCCCTTGAGAACCACGTCGAGCTGGTTGATGGCGAACAGCAGGGTGCCGACCGTGGCCGCGATCGACAGGGTCTTGCGGAGGTGAGGCCGGTAACCGATCACGCGTAGCGCTTCACGTCAGTCGCTCCACGTGGGTCCGGTGGTGTCAGGTTTCGTTCGTCCAGTCGAAGTCGTAGAGGATCCAGTTGGAGTCGGTGAACTCGAGGTCGATGCCTTCGGCCTCGACATGGAAGCTTCCTTGTCCACAGTCACCCTTCTTCCAGATGAACCCCACATCGAGCACGATGGCGGCACCGTGGGCCTCGCCGGTGACGGGATTGCGCAGCGTGGTTCCCTTGGCCTCGCCGACACCCGGGATGGAGAATCCGCTCTCGATGCCGTTGTTGGTGATGTTGACCGGAGCCCGCACGACGCCTGCGATTTCGAAGGTGGTACCCAGGATTTCCCAGGGCATGCCGCCGAGC
>JBPCMH010000434.1:0-14271 GCA_051002495.1 Acidimicrobiales bacterium | reverse complement strand
GCTCTATCCGAATGAGCGGCACTCGCCGCGCAGTGAGGCCGACCGGGTGCACATGGAGGAGCGCATCCGCGACTTCCTCGTCGAACACCTCATGCCCTGACGCCGGGCGGGGGCCGCGCTGGGTGCGTGGAGCGGGCGGGCGAAATGGTACCGGTGACGGGCCGCTCGTAGCATCGCCGCCATGTCCGAACGCACCAGGAATCTCCCCCGCCGCTCCTGCCTTTCCATCCCCGGCTCGAGCGAGAAGATGCTGGCCAAGGGGCCGTCGCTCGGTGCCGACATGGTCTTCCTCGACATGGAGGACTCGGTGTCGCCCCTGGAGAAGGAGGCGGCTCGCGGCAAGGTCGTCTCGGCCATCCGCGACCAGGACTGGGGCGACAAGATCCTGTGCGTTCGCATCAACGACTGGGACACCGAGTGGACGGCCTATGACGTCATCGAAGTCGTCGGCAACGCTGGCGAGCGGCTCGAAGAACTTATGCTCCCGAAGGTGCAGTCGGCCGCCGAAGTGGTGGCCCTCGACCTGCTCCTCACCCAGGTGGAGAAGAAGACCGGGCTGCCGATCGGCCACATCGGCATCGAAGCTCAGATCGAGACCGCGCGCGGCCTGATCAACGTCGAGGAGATCTGCGCGGCGTCGCCCCGCCTCGAAACAATCATCCTCGGCCCCGTCGACATGTCGGCGTCCATGGAGATGCCATCGCTGGCTGGCGGGCTACAGATTCCTGAGTACCCGGGCGACTACTTCCATTACGTCTTCGTCAAGATCCTCATGGCCGGACGGGCCAACGGCCTCCAGGTGATCGATGGGCCGTACGTGAAGATCCGCGACACCGACGGCTTCCGTGATTTCTGCACCCGCAGCCAGATCCTGGGCTTCGACGGCAAGTGGGCGCTGCACCCCGATCAGATCGCCATCTGCAACGAGGTGTTCTCGACCACCCAGGAGCAGTTCGACAAGGCTCTCGATGTCCTCGATGCCTACGAAGAGGCCACCACCCAGGGCGATCGCAAGGGCGCGGTCATGTTCGGCGACGAGATGATCGATGAGGCATCGCGCAAGGTGGCCCGCAAGCTCAAGTCGCGAGGCGAGCGGGCGGGCCTCAAGCGCAGCCAGAAGTCGGAGTAGCCGTTGGTCGGGGCCGACGCGGTTGTCGTCGCCCGGGTTGTCGGCCTGGGTAGGGCAGCGTTGTGATCACCGACTGCATCATCGCGGCCCGTAACGAGTCAGAGACCGTGGCCGACGTCGTGCGCGTGTGCCGGCAGGTGTCGTTTGTTCGAGACGTGATCGTGGTTGACGACGGCTCCGACGACGACACCGCCGCCTTGTCCGAGCGAGCCGGGGCCAAGGTGATCCGACGCGACGGCTCGGTGGGATCGAAGGCGCACGCCATGGCGGCCGGGGTGAAGGCCAGCGACGCCGACCTGGTGCTGTTCGTTGATGCCGACCTGCTTGGCATCACGCCGGATCATCTCGAGCAGATCTGCCGTCCGACCCTTGATGGGCGGGCCACGATGTCGCTCGGGACGTTCGACTATCGCTTCTGGAACTGGTTGGTCCTGCGGTTCCCGCCGACGACGGGCGAGCGGATCATCCCGCGTTGGGTGTTCGAAGCCATCCCGCCCGAGCGGCTCGACGGCTACACCATCGAGATCATGATCAACGCGGTGGTGACCGAGGCTCGGCTGAAGAGCAATGCCCGCACCATGAAGGGCGTGACCCACCGCACCAAGCGTGACAAGTTCGGTCCGGTTGAGGGCTGGCGACGAAGTTGGAAGATGTTCTGGAACCTGGTCGGCTTGCTGCGCGTGGTGCGAGCCCGCACCTACTGGTTCTACCTGCGTGACCTGACCATCGAACAGCCCGCCCTCCCCGGCCCGCCCGCCTGACCGTCCAGGCGGTGCGTCGCTGTTCAGTCCGCCGGGATATGCCCGCCGAAGCTGATCATGTAGCCGTTCGGATCCTCGAGGGAGAAGTCGCGCATGCCGTAGTCGCGGTCGCCGATTTCCTGCAGGACCTTCGCCTTGTCCTTGAGCTCGGCCCACAGCGCATCGACGTCGTCGGGATAGAAGTAGAGCGACCCGGCCAGCGCCGGGCCATGGCTGTGAGTGTCGCCGTCGTCATGGGTGTGCGGCGGGTCCCACGTGAACATCACCTGCACTGCATCGCGGCTCATGAAGGCCCACACGAGTTGTCCCTCGACTTCGAGCGAGTTCAAGCACTCGAAGCCGAGGGACTGATAGAAGTCGATCGTCTCTCGGAGGTCGTTCGTCGCCAGCATCGGAACCAGTTCGGTGAGCTTCGCCATGCCGACGGAGGCTACTGAACTGCTATCAGCAGCGGCGGCGCAGCACAGCCAGCGCGATCATGTGGGTTAATCCCCCGGCTGCTCCGATCAGCGTGAACGGCCCGGGCCCGGCACCGCTGGCCACCTCCCAAAGGAAACCGCCCACTCGCTCCGGCTGAACGTCAAGTACAGACCGAGGCCGCCGACGATCACGCCACCGAATACCGCGTCAGGGACGCGTCCCCCGATTGCGAACGCGGCCGCCACCGCGGCGCCGAGGGCGAGGGACAGGCCGGCGAAAACCAACTGTGAACGCTCAGGCATCGTCATCCGATTCGTCATCATGAAACATTTCCTCCACTGCCTTCCCGAAGAATCGAGCCAGGCTTATCGCCAACGGCAGCGAAGGGATATAGCGACCAACCTCAATCGAGTTGATCGTCTGCCTCGACACTCCCAGCTCTTCGCCGAGGGCGCCCTTTGACAGGCCCTTCGCTTGTCGTTGTTCCCTCACCGTGTTGTGCATGTGACAAGCATGCTTTACACAAGAACAGATATCAAGCAAACTTGTCAGACAAGTTTGCTTGTCACGTGTCGCGATCGAACTCATGGAGCCAACCTGTTGCGTCGGTGTCCGGTGTTGTGCTCCGATGGCGGGGATGTCCCTCCCTTTGCAGCGGCCGCGATTACGACGCAGTCCGGTGAGGATGGGTCGGCGGCCAGGGTCCGCGCATCGATTCGCGCTCATCGGCGTCGTGTTGGGTCTGACGACAATCCTATTCGCAGGTGGTTGTAGTTCCTCGGAACGGGCAGGACCCGCCGATGGCCCGAGTGAGGAACAGGTTCGAGCGCTGGCCGCGGAGATGACCCCTGAGTTCTGTGCCGAGTTGTCCAAGCACGAGGCCGTAATGTCCAACCTCGGTGATTTGGAGGAGTCGGCGACGGCGTGGGCTCAACTGATACCGCACGCTGCAAGCCCGCAGCTTCGTCAACACATCGAAGACCTCGTCCAGCGTTTCGAGACGCTCGCATCCGGAACCGAGAACGCGACGACGCCGACGTACGTGTCGACGGGCGCGCTCGCCCAGGCAGCCCAAGAAGCGTGCGGGATTCACGTACCGACAATCGCCGTCATCGACAATCGCTGACTGCGCCCTCACCCCGTCGCCCGCTCCAACAGGCGGCGGGCGATGACCCGGAGGGCGAGGATCTCGTCGGCACCTTCGAAGATCGACAGCACGCGCGCGTCGACGTAGTACCGGCTGACGGCGTACTCCTCGGCGTATCCCATGCCGCCGTGGATCTGCACCGCCTCGCGGGTGACCCACTCGGCGGCTCGGCACACATAAGCCTTCACCATTGAGGCTTCCATCGCGCCTTCGCCCTTGGCCATCATTCGGGCCACCTGGTAGCTGAACTGTCGGGCGGCCTGGATGATCACCGCCATGCGGGCCAGTTTGACCTTCGTCAACTGGTAGTTGGCGATGGGCTCACCGAAGACGACGCGGTTCTCGGCGTAGTCGTAGGCCGCTTCGTAGGCCGCCTGCATGAGACCGACAGCACGGGCCGCGGTCTGTAGGCGCCCGTTCTCGAACCCTTCCATCTGGAGGTAGAAACCGCGACCGAGGCCGGCCTCGCCGCCGATCTGGTTCTCGGCCGGCACCCACCAGTTCTCGAAGGAAACCTCATAGGAGTGCATGCCCCGGTAGCCGATGGTGTCGATGGCCCGACCCTCCATCTTCGCGCCGGTGCCTTCCTGCACGAACTCGAAACCGTGACCCTCGCCACGCTCCTTCGGGACGATGAACAAACTCAGCCCACGGTGCCCGACCTCTTTGTCGGGGTTGGTGCGGGCCAGCACCATCAGCACGTCGGCCCGAGCCGCGAACGTGCACCAGGTCTTCACCCCGTTGATGACCCATCCGGACTCGCCGTTCGGGCCGTCAGCCGGCGCGGCGGTCACCTTGACGCCGTTGACGTCGGAGCCGTAGTCGGGCTCGGTCACGGCGACGGCGTTCATGATCTCGCCGGTCGCCAGCTTCGGCAGCCACTCGTGCTTCTGTTCCTCGGTGCCGCCCTGCACGAGGGCCCGGGTGAGGATCTCCGGACGGGTGATGAGCGATCCGCCCGCGCCGAGCGAGCCGCGGGAAAGCTCTTCGGTGGCCACCACCATGGCCAGGTACTCACCCTCGCCGCCTGCCGCGAACCCGCCGTACTCCTCCGGCACGGAGAGCCCGAAGGTGCCCAACTCGGCCAGCCCGCTGATGATCTCTTCGGGGATGTCCGCGTTGGTGCGGTGGATGTGCTCGGCGTGGGGCTTGATCTTGTCCTCGGCGAACCGGCGGAACGTGTCCTGCACCATCTCGAAGTCGCTGTCGAGGTGACGTGGGCCCTCTTGGCCGACCAGCGAAGCGAGGAAGTCGGGGTCGCGGTAGGTGCCAACGAACTCCATTGCTGGGTCGAGCGCGCCGGGCTTGTTGCCCCAAGCTTGCTCCCGCCCGAGGATCTTGGTGGCGACGTCGAAGACCGCATCGGCGATGAAGGCACACGCGATGTTGCCCTCGACTTCGCCCTTCGACCCGTAGTCGAGGACGGCACGGGCGTTCTCCACCGCTGCGGCGGCATGAGCCAGGTCGTAGAGGACGGTCTGATGCGCGTCGGGATCGACGCCAGCCAGGTGCCGGACCGCGGCATCAACGACCGAGGAGGCAGCGTCAACGGCGGAGGCGGCGGCGGTCAGATCAGGGGAGGCCATGGACGCCGAGATTACTGAGGGCCCGTTCCCGCCGAGAAATGGGGGAAGCCCACCGACAGGCATGCCTAGGCTCCGCCGGTGACTGACCTGCCCGACCACGCTGCTGAGAACCGCCGCTACTGGGGGGCAATGGCCGACCAATGGGTCGGCGCGGGGGAGCGTTCGTGGGCGGCTGATCAGCCGACATGGGGGATCTGGCAGCTCCCCGAGGCTGAGCTGCACCTCCTCCCGCCGGACATGACGGGCATACGCGCCATCGAACTCGGGTGCGGCACGGGGTATGTGTCGTCGTGGATGGCCCGCCGCGGCGCTGAGGTTGTCGGCATCGACATCACGCCGGAGCAACTGGCGACCGCCCGGCGACTGGCCGAACAGCACCAGGTGGACCTCACCCTCATCGAGGGCAGCGCCGAGACCGTCCCTGAGCCCGACGCCAGCTTCGACTTCGCCATCAGCGAGTACGGCGCGGCGATCTGGTGCGACCCGTATGTATGGCTCCCGGAGGCGGCCAGGCTGCTCAAGCCCGGCGGCCGACTGGTGTTCCTCGGTAACCACCCGCTGGCCATGGTCACGACACCGCCCAACGGCGCGGCCTCTGACACCACGCTGCACCGGGATTGGTTCGGGCTCCACCGTCTCGACTGGACCCAGGTCGAGATCGATCCTGGTGGCGTCGAGTTCAACCTTCCCATCAGTGGCTGGTTGGCGTTGTTTGACGCCACCGGCTTCGACGTCGAGCAGTACCTCGAGCTCCAGGCACCGTCGAGCGCGACCGGCGAGAAGTTTGGTACTCCGGCCGAGTGGGCCAAACGCTTCCCGTCCGAGCAGGTGTGGAAGTTGCGGCGGCGCTAACTCGGCCGGCGGGCGACCACGGTGACGAGCGGCGGCAGCACCACGGGGTCGTCGCCCGGAGACACGTCGGTGAGCGCCTCGAGGTAGTCGGCCACGGCACCTGGCCCGGCCCCAGCCTGTGACTCGGCCCACGCGTCGACGACCTCGAGGCCAGCGTCACGCACGAGGGCTGGGAGAATGGCGCCGACGTCGGGATGCCTGGCATCGGGCATCGACAACGGTGAGCCGGCGACGCGTCCGGCCGAGGTGATCGGCTCTTGTGCGACCACCCACCCCCCTTCGCGGACGGCGGCACCCATGCGTCGGAGGACGACAACCGGGTCGACGACGTGGAGCAACAGGAACCGGCAGAACGCCAGGTCCACGGGCTCGGGCAGGGTGAGGTCTTCGCCGGCTTGGGTGAGGGCGATGACCTGCGCGTGCGCGGATGCGGCCGCGGCCGCCTCGTCTCGGCGTCGGGGGTCACTGTCGACGGCGTAGACGCGGCCGTCTTGTCCGACGATCTCGGCCAGCGCCACGCTCACGTCGCCGCCGCCTGCTCCGACGTCGACGCAGCGCCAGCCTTCCCGGAGTCCAAGCCGATCGAGCGCAGTGGCCAACGGCCGGCGGTACACGTCGTTGCGGAGGCCGATCTCGATCACGGCGCCGACGCTAGGGCAACGGCGATGAGTTCCGTGCTGGCTGCAGATGCGACCTCAGTTGGCCGACCGGCCGTTGGCGACGGCGTTGATGAGGTCGTCGACGGGTGGTCGGTCGTCCGGTCCGGTTGACCGGAAGGCATAGGCGACCCTGCCGTCGGCCGCGATCACGAAGTCGCCGCCGAGTTGCAGCGTGTCGTCATGGGCCCGCGGGCGTTCGAAGCGTCGCCCTTGCCGCATCAACTGCGCGTAGCGACGGATCGTTGCCCATCCGTACACCCGCCACCACGGTCCTCTACCGAGGCCGAAGGCTCGGTACCCGGCGCGCTCCTCGTCGGTGACCACCAAGAGGGGATCGGCGAAGCGAGCCCGGTAGCCGCGCAGGATGCGCTGCGACGCGAACATGACCACGACGATCTCCGCGTCGCCGAAGGCTGGCAGGTGGTCGCGCACGGCGGCCACGTGTTCTTTGCACGGCAGTCAAGCGGCGTGGCGGTGAAACAGCAGCACGACGGCCTTGCCTCGCCGGTCCGACAGCCGCCACGGGTTCCCCTCGAAGTCGACGGCCGCGAGGTCGGGGGCGGGATCACCGGGCTGAACGGGCATCGACCTAGCATCGCGCCGATGACCGCCGCCCACGACTCAGCCCTAGCCGACGAGCTCGTCGCCGCCGTCCGCACGTTCGTCCAGAAGGAGGTCGTGCCGGTCGCGTCCGAGCTCGAACGCCGCGACGAGTATCCGGCGGACTTGGTCGCCCAGATGAAGCACCTCGGGCTGTTCGGAGCGACCATTCCGGAGGAGTACGGGGGCCTGGGACTCGACACGCTCACCTATGCGCGGATCGTCGAAGAACTGGCCGCGGGTTGGATGTCGCTCAGCGGTGTGGTCAACACCCATCTCATCGCGGCGACCCTGATCAAGCTGCATGGGACCGATGAGCAGAAGCAGCAATGGCTACCCGCCATGGCCGCGGGAGACAAGCGCGGCTGTCTCAGCCTGAGCGAACCCGACGCGGGAAGCGACGCCAGGGCGCTCCGATGCAAGGCCATCAGGGACGGCGACGAGTACGTGATCGATGGCACCAAGACGTGGGTGACCAACGGGGAGCGGGCCAGCATCGTGGCGCTCGCCGCCAAGACCCCCGAAGGCATCACGTGCTTCATCGTCGACAAGGAGCCCGGCCACACATCTGGCGGCATCACCGTGTCGAAGAACATCGAGAAGCTGGGCTACAAGGGCATCGAGACGGTCGAGATGACCTATGTCGATCACAAGGTGCCGGCCTCGTGGGTGTTGGGCGGCGACGACGGGCTTGGTCGTGGGCTGCCGCAGATCCTGGCCGCGCTCGAGCTTGGCCGGGTCAACATCGCGGCGCGGGCGTGCGGGGTCGGACGGGCCGCCTTCGAGGCTGCCATCGCCTATGCCCAGGAGCGCGAGACCTTCGGACAGCCGATCGCCAGACACCAGGCGATCCAGTTCAAGTTGGCCGACATGGCGACCAAGCTCGAGGCGGCCCGTCTCCTCACCCACTCCGCGGCCGCGAAGTTCGAGGCCGGTGAGCGGGCCGACGTGGAGGCGGGCATGGCCAAGCTGTTCGCTTCAGAGGCGGCCTTGGAGATCGCCACGGAGGCCATGCGGATCCACGGCGGCTACGGCTACACCACCGAGTTCCCCGTCGAGCGTTACTACCGCGATGCACCCCTGATGATCATCGGCGAGGGCACGAACGAGATCCAGCGCATGGTGATCGCCCGCGGGCTGCTCAAGCGCTACGCCCGCTGACGACCTAGATCACACTCCGGTCGGGGTGAACCCCGTCTCCCAAGGTGAACATCTAGCGCTTATGCGTCGCCGTCCACGAAGGCAGCAAGGTGAAAGCGGCTGTCGTCGTCGACTTCGAGGAACACCAGCCGGTACTCCCACTCGTCGTCGACGGCTCTGGCCTGGAGGATGGCGGCCAAGGCAATGACCTGGGTGTCGTCAGGCAGGGTGATCGTGATCGTCGGATCTCCGCCCAACGGGTAGGCCTCATCCGCCCGTATCCGGCACCCGCCGGTACCGATGTCGACGGTGCGACCAACGATTGAAACAAGCTCGCCGCTCGGCTCGTCGAGGTTCGACAGCACGGCAACCAGTTCCTCGCGGGCTCGGGGGGCAGCACGGCGCTGTACCCGCTCGATACCAGCCACGGTCAGGTCGATGACCGATCGCCGACCCGCGTGCGGGTGAGCGATGCCCTTGAGGCGGTACAGCGCATCGGGGGCAAAGAAGCTGGCCACGACCTCGCAGTCGGTCTCCGGCGGATGGGGCGACGCGCCCAGATCGATCACGACGTCGGTGCCGTCATCTTCGACGACGACCCCGGTTAGGCACTCCTTGTCGCCGGTCGATGGCTCAATGAGCGCCAGTTGGCCAGGCGTTGGCTTCCATGCCACTTGCATTTGCATTCCCCTCCGTCACCCTCAGTGGTAATAACCGTACTAGGTGCATCCGCCCCGAACCAGGGCCAAAGGGACGCATCCCTCGTATGGGCTAGTCACCCGCGCCCAAGGTTGGGGCCGGTGTGGGGGTCGGCGTAGCGTGCCGGTTCATGACGACCCACGAGCGACCGTTCGGCCGGTACCTGGAGGACTTCGTTGTCGGCGACGTCTATCGCCACTGGCCGGGCAAGACCATCACCGAATACGACGACCACCTGTTCTGCATGATCACCATGAACCACCACCCACTGCATACCACCGAGTGGTTCGCAGAGAACGAGACGGTGCACGGTAAGAACGTCGTCGTCGGCAACTTGGTGTACTCCCTCGTGCTCGGCATGAGCGTGCCCGACGTGAGCGGCGCGGCCATCGCCAACCTCGAGGTTGAGTCGCTCACCCACCGCAAGCCGACGTTCCATGGCGACACGATCTATGCCGAGACGCGGGTGCTCGACGTCAAGGAGTCGTCATCCAAACCCGACCGAGGCATCGTGACCGTGGAGACCAAGGGTCTCAACCAACGGGGTGAGGAGGTCTGCTACTTCCGCCGCAAGGTGATGATCTGGAAGCGCGACGCCGGACCGCAGCGCAAGCGGCCCTACAGCGACGATATCTGGGACTGACGGAGATCTCCTGAGGCTGCCGTAGCTGTTAGTCGGCGGCAATAGCGGCGAGCACGTCGGCCCGCCCTGCTCGGCGTGCCGGAACCACGGCGGCGGTCACCGCGCTGACCCCAGCCAACAGAGCGAACGCGACGAGGCGGGTAACCGGCACGGCCACGCGGGTGATTCCCGCGCCCGACAGCGAAAACGCGAACGCCGCCCCGACCGCGGTGCCGAGAGTGATGCCGCCGGCTACACCCAACACTCCCACGACGACGGCCTCCCACGTCACTAGCGACTCGGCTTGGCCGGTAGTCATACCAACGGCTCGGAGCAAGCCAAGCTCGCGGCGCCGCTCGAGCACCGAGAGGGCCAGCGTGTTGGCGACGCCAAGAACGGCCACCGCGATGGCTGCCCCGAGCAACATGGCGGTCAAGGCCAGCAACCGATCGACCTGCTCAGCTCGGGCGGCCTCGTAACCCGCAGGGTCGCGTACTGCGACGAAGGGCGCGTCGATGAGGGCTTCGGCCAAGTTGGCGCGTAGTTGGCTTGGGCTGGTCCCGTCCGCCGCTTTGACCAACACCAGGTTGGATGCTCCCTGACCGGCCGCGGCGGTGAACAAGCGGTCGCTCATGAAGATGCTGCCCATCACCGACGCATTTCGATAGACCGCCACTACCGGGACGGCGCGCCTGCCCAGAAGTGGGAGGCCGACGATGAGGTCGTCGCCAACATCGACGCCGAATGCGCGGGCCGCGTCGAGTTGGAGCGCGAGCCCGGAGTCGTTGGCCAGCCCGCCAAGATCACCGCGCACGAGTCCGACATCGAGCACGGCGTCGAGCAGGGCGGGGTCGACGCCGGCGAGAGTCTCCCTTGTCGTCTCTGTCGTGATCTGAGCGCGGCGAATGACCGCGGTGACCGCGGCGCCTTCTGTGTTCCGTGCGCGTTCGGCGACGAACCCGCCGAGCTCGAAGAACTGGTCGCCCTCGATTACCGCGTCGGCGGTAAGGCCGGCACGAAGGTCGTGGTGGAGCGACTCGGTCGCGCTCGATGCGAAGACGCCGACGCCGGTCACGAGTGACACGCCAACGGCGAGGGCTGACGCGGTCGCCGCGGTGCGAACTGGCTGTCGACGAATTCCGTCGGCGGCCAGGCGAGTCGAGACCGACCGGGCCGAGCGTGCGGTGCCCGCGGCGAGAGCGGCGAGGCCCGGACCGAGAACCACGAAGGCGGTGAAGCCGACCAGCCCAGCGATGCCCACGGTCGCCGGCGCGTTGCCGGTCCAACCCAGCAGTCCGATGGTGGCGATGCCATACGCGACGAGGACCAGGACCACACCGATGGCGATGCGACCGGCGCGGAGCCGCCCGCCCGAGGCGTAGCCCGACCGTATGGCCGCCATCGGCGGGATGGTCGCCGCGCGGCGGGCGGGAACGGCCGCGGCGAACACGGCGGCTCCGACCCCGACGACGAGGGCCAACCCGATCGTGCGGGGGCGGAGTGGGAGGCCCCCAGCGGGAAGGGCAAACCCGAACCATCCCAAGAGAGCTCGCAGTCCGGTCGCGCCTGCGAAGCCGACCGCTATCCCGCCTAGAGAGGCGCCCGCTCCGAGCAGGATGGCTTCCGCTATGACCGAACCGAACAGCTGGCGAGGGGTTGCGCCGAGGGCGGCAAGCAGCCCGAGTTCTCTGGTTCGCTGAGCAACGACGACCCCGAAGGTGTTCACGATGAGAAAGCCGGCAACCAGCACGGAGACCAGCGAGAACCCGTAGAGCCCGATGCGCAAGAAGCGAAGGCCGTCATCGATGTTCTCCCTGCCCTCTGCGATCAACTCTGCACTGGTCGCCACTTCGATGCGGTCTCCGAGCGGCAGCTCGCGGAGCAGGAGCGCGACCTGGGAGGGAGGTGCGTTCGGCTCGATGTCGACGAGGATGCTGTCGAAGGCGCCCTGGGAGCCCAGCAGCTCTTGCAAGGTGTCGAGTTCGAAGGCGAACAGCGACGACCCGCCCGGGTAGTTGCCAGATCCGAACCCGGCGATGGCGACCACGGTGAATGGTTGCGGGGCCTTCGCCCCAGCCGCCACGGTGACGGCATCGCCCACGACGATCGACCAGTCGTCTGCGGTACGGCGATCGACGGCAACTTCCCGTGGGCCTGTCGGCCGTGCGCCTTCGGTGGCCCGGAGAGGGGTCAGGGTCGGCTCGGCCGACCACGACAGAGCAAGGGGAGCCCCGGCGCTCGGGGAGATCGCCCTGCCATCGGCGGTGATCACTTGAACGAAGCCGCCCACAAACCCGTCTGCGCTGGCCACACCAGGGGTCGCCTTGACCGCATCGAGCCCCGACTCAAGCACGGGCGAGCGTTGGGGACCTGCCTCGGTCCGGATGGCAAGGTCGACGTCGGCGTTGATGCTCCGGACGACGGAGGTGAATATCGCGTCCAGCGAGTCGGTGATCACGAAGGACGCGGTGACGAAGCTCACGCCGAGCACCACGGCTAGCGCGCTCATGATCAGTCGGCCCGGGTGCTGCCGCATTCCGCGGAGAGCAATCTTCAGCATTGGCTCAGCTCATTCTGCGGACAGTTTCGAGCACGCGGTCGGTGGTAGGACGATCGAGGTCATCCACGACTCGCCCGTCGGCGAGGAACAGCACGCGGTCGGCGTGGGCCGCCGCGGCCGGGTCGTGAGTCACCATGACGACCGTCGCCCCAAAATCATCGACCGCCCTCCGGAGGAGGCCTAACAACACCTCGCCCGACGCTGAGTCGAGGTTGCCGGTCGGCTCGTCGGCAAACACCACCGCCGGCTTCGATGCAAGAGCACGCGCCGCAGCCGCTCGCTGCTGCTGCCCGCCGGACAGTTGAGAAGGGAGGTGGCTGAGTCGGCCGCGTAAGTCGACCAAGTCAACAACGGTTTGAACCCACCCCTCGTCGGGATCGCGCCCGGCTAGTCGCATCGGCAAGGCGATGTTCTCTGAGACGGTGAGCGTTGGCACCAGGTTGTAAGCCTGGAAGATAAAGCCCAGCCGATCGCGGCGAACCAAGGTCAACTGGTGGTTGTCGAGCCGACCGAGTTCGGTCTCGCCGAGCCATGCCTGCCCGGAGGTGAGGCGGTCGAGGCCGGCCAAGCAGTGCAGCAGCGTTGACTTTCCCGAGCCTGACGGGCCCATGATCGCGGAGAAGGCCTGTCCGTCGAAGCCCAACGTCACCGCGTCGAGCGCTCGGACGGCGGTGTCGCCGGAGCCGTAGATCTTGACCGCGTCGATGGCGCGGGCGGCGGGAACGCTCACGGTTCAATCATCGGTGATGGCGGCGATGATGTGCTCGATGGCGGCATCGGCCAACGAACGCAGCTCGTCGTCGGTGCGGTCTTGGATGGGGTGGGCGACGAACACACTTGAAGGCTCAAAGCCGAGATCGCGGGACTGCGCCGCGGCGGCGTCGACGAACTCGGTCGACGCCACGAAGACGCCGGCAATGCCCCGCCGTTCCAGATCGGTGATGTCGGGCACACTGCACGACGTGCATGAGCCTCAATCGGCGAGTGCCTCGATGACCACGTCGCAGCGAGTGGCGATCTCATGGCGGAGGTCGACCGGTGCGGGCTTGGCGAACGTCGGCTTCGAGAATCGCTCGACCCTTAGCCCGCGATCCGCCAGCAACTCCTCCACGCGGTCGAGGAATACGTCCCCTCTCGCCTTGGAGATGTCGAGCAGGCCGATCACTTTGCCATCAAGCGACGCCGGTCGCGCCGCCGCGGCCATGACCGCTGGGTTCGTCTCTCCGGTCGGATCCAGCACAACACGGGTCATCCGGACACCTCCTTGGTCACGGGCTGGCTGCCGATGGCACCGCTGGCCCACCCCCCGATGATGGCCGAGAAGAGCCCGGCCGTGCCGCCGGCGTGCACCACGAGCAGTCCACCGTCACGGAACTTGGGCAGGCGGGCCCCGCCGAACTTCTCGGGGAGGCCCTCGGCAATGCCCCTGGCACCCCGCACCAGATGGTCGCCGTCGAGCATCAAAAGCTCGCCAAGCTCGCTCATCAGCCGCGACCGATCCCAACCTCCGTCTCTGAAGACCCGAGCGTGTTCAGGTGAGACGACGAGCATGGCGTCGAAGCCGATGACCAGCTTCGGGTGGGCCACCGATGCCAGCGACTCGGCATAGGTCCGCACGAGCGACTCGGGCGTGCGCGACAACTGGTCGACGACGCCCCTGACTCCTTCGCCGGCAAAGAGCGTCACTGTTGAGGTGCCGGGCGCGTGGCCGCGGGCCACCGACAGCGGCTCGAACGGCGAATCGTGTTCGCGTTCGGCGAAGCAGAAGCTGTACTTGCCTGGGTTGCCGAGCGTGGCCCGGTCAACCTCGCCAGGCCGACCTCCCCCAACATTCCGCACGACGAGTTGCAGCGCACGCCCGATGGTGGCGTTGGCCCGATTGCCCTGGCCGAGCGCGTTGAGGCCGCTGTTCATCCCGATCGCCGTGGCGATCGGCCCATTCACCACCACGACCGGCCCGGCGAAATAGGTCGTGGCCAGGAGCCCGTGCATGTTGAACTCATCGGTGCAAGCCGCTTCGACGCACGCGAGCACGACCGGTAGGTACTCGGGCCGACAGCCGGCCATGACGGCGTTGATCGCAACCTTCTCCACCG